>JAOZTV010000039.1:9287-14721 GCA_029939015.1 Candidatus Aminicenantota bacterium | reverse complement strand
TCAAAAATCCCTATTCCCAGCACCGCCGAAAAACTCCCCTATTATACATCACTATACTAAATTGTCAACGTTTATTCTAAAAAAAATTTTTTTTATTAAAACTTTTTTTATCCAACATTTTAACAATATTCAAAAAACATTATTATACCTTGAAATCTATCTCTTTTTAATATAAAATAATCAAATAGAAATTAAATGAAAAATACTAAAAATTTTAATTATTTGTTGTTTATTCAATCTGTTTTAATTGCTTTTCTTATAATATTAATATCTTTAATTACAAATATGATTTTTGCAAATTCATTAATTGCAACGCTAGTATTACTAATTTTAATTTTTTTTATAGTTTTTATATATACAATAACAATTAACAGTACACAATTAAAAAATGTACAAGCACCTCTAATCGAACTTAAAAATGCATTCAATCAACTCACACACGGAAATCTATCTTATAGAATAGATGAGGAAAACAACCAAGATATAAAATTAACAAGAAACTTTAATGAAATGGCAAAAAGTCTTGAATTATCTATTAAAACTATTGAAAAAAACCAAAAAGATTTAGAGACAATCATTGAAAGAAGAACAAAAAACCTCAATGATACAAATCTACAACTTCATGAAACTATGGAAAAATTGAAAAAATCTCAACTAAACCGACTCCAATCTGAAAAGCAGAAATCATTGTCGGCAATTGTTTCTGGTTTTGCTCATGAGATAAATAACCCTCTTACAGGTATAATTGGTCATCTTGATTTGATTGAGTTAAAAAACAACATACCAGACTATGCAAAAGAAAAACATTTGAGTATTAGAAAGCAAGCCTTAAGAATAAAATCTATTGTTAAAGAACTCAATCTATTAAACCCTGGCCCTGATCATACAAAACTCGACATTAATCTATTAAATTTTTTTGAAAAATTCATAAAAGTTTTTAACAAAAAACATATTTATATTAATATTGAGTGTAGCATAAATGATATTAATAAAAGCTTGATGATACATGCAAATCATTTTTCTATTTGGCTTGTTTTTGAAGGCATTTGCGAAAATGCTCTTGAAGCAATAGATGGCAATAATATTATAAATGGTGAAATAAAAATAGAATTAAGTGAATCAAAAGACAAAAAGTATGTTATAATAAACGTTAGCGATAATGGCGGAGGATTTGATGACATTGAAAAAGTTTTTGATCCTTTCTATACCACTAAAAGTAGAACAAAAAAGAAAGGAATAGGATTGTCAATTGCTTATAATATGATAAATGAACATAGTGGTATCATAGAAGCAAGTAATAATGACAAAGGTGGTACTATTACAATTAAACTACCAATTAAACTTTCTTAAAAACGAACAAACGGAGGATTTAATATGTTACGCAGTATGAGAAGTAATTTAAAAACTTTATCCTGGACACTATGGCTTGTGATTTTAGCTTTTGTAGGATTTATTTTTGTAGAATGGGGAATGGGAACAGATGCTATAGGCGACGATCATAAAAGCTATCTAATGTCTATTGATAGTGAAACAGTTACAATGCAGGATTTCAAGTATTATCAAACTTTATTCAAATGGTCTAATCCACAAACTTTAGAAATGCTTAAACAAAATGCTATTTTGAGCAATGAAGCAAAAAAAGTTGAAATGACGGTATCAGACGAGGAACTTAACTCACAGATATTTGATCTCTTTCAATATAAGGGTGTCTTTATAGGTATGGATCAATATAGATCTTTTTTATCAAGAAATAATATTAATATAAGATCATTTGAAACTTTCTTAAAAAGATTTTTTGTTTTACCAAAGAAATACATTAATTTTGTAAATAGTGGACAGGTTATTAATGAAAAGATATTATCAAAAAAATTCCATAAAGCAAGGGATTTTGCAGATATAGAATTTATTAAAATCTCGCCCGAATGGATAAAGGATGAGATTAGTATTACAGATAAAGAAAGAAAAGACTACTACGATAAAAATAAAAATAAATATTTTGCACCTGAAACAAGAAAAGGATTAGTTGTTTCTATTGATATTAATGCAATAAAAAAAGATAGTCTTATAAGTGATAAAGAAATAGAAGAATACTATATTAAGAACAAAACCCAATTTCAGAAGAAGGAACAAATCAGAATTGCAAGAATATTCCTAAATTATACAAAGAAAAACAAACAAGATATTGAAGCTCTTGCAAAAGATATTAAAAAACATCTTACAGTAAAGAATTTCGCACAAAAAGCAAAGGAATTTTCCCAAGACGAAAAGAGCACTGTTGGAGGCGACTGGGGATTTGATCTTGCAAAATTAATTACAAAAGAAAGAAAAATTGCAAGAGGAATGGATGTTAGTCAAATTTCAGACCTTATTTATACGGGAAAAAGTATTTCAATATTACATATTATTGAAAAATCAGATGAAAAAACAAAGCCACTATCACTAGTTAAAAATATTATTAAAGATAAGCTTGAACCAGCTAAGATTAAATTAATTGCAAAACAAAAAATCTCAACTGTTTTGGACAAATTAAAAAAAGAGGAAGATATAAACAAAATTAAATTAGAAGGTCTAATAATAAAAACTACCAATTTTGTAAAAAAAGACCAAATAATTGCAGGTATTGATGAATCATCCACTTTATCCAATAAATTATTCACATTAAAAGAAAATGGTATATCTGATACTATTGAGCTAATCCAAAACACAAAACAAAATTTTGGTGTGGTAAAATGTTTAAAAATTAAAAAAGCTGGAATTGAAAAGCTTGATCTAGTTAAAGATAAAGTTAACAAAGATTTAATAAGAGAAAAAAAATCTGATCTATTAAAAAGTAACTCCCCAATAATAACAAAGGAATTAAATAGATTAAAAGATAAGGATGAAATCAAGAAATATCTTGATGAACAAAAGCTGATTGTTGACACTTTTAAATATAGAAGAGGTAATAGGCTATTATATTTCCCGGAAAGAGCAGGGCTTGATAATACAATTTTTTCTTTAGAACCAGGGGTTTATTCTGCTCCTATTATGTATAAGAATACTGCTGTAGTTGTAGTATTGAAGTCAAAAAATATCACAAATAATGAAAATTTCAAAAAAGAAAGGACTGAATTTTATAATAATTCATTAAAATTAAAAACAAATATGGATTGGCAAAATTTTTTAGTAGCCAAAATTGACCAGTACCAAAAACAGGAAAAATTAAAAATGAATGCAGATTTAGTTACAGATCTTTTAAAACAAAAAGACACTAAATAAATACCCGTGTCAATAAATAAATCTATAAGACAACCTAAACCCGGATGGTTAAGAATGAAAATGCCATCCGGTTCAGAACTTTTTAAACTAAAAAAAGAATTGGAGAATAAGAATCTCCATACAATATGCCAGGATGCTAAATGTCCAAATATGGGAGAATGTTGGAATAATAATCATGCAACATTTCTCATTATGGGAAACATCTGCTCAAGAAACTGTTTATTCTGTTCAGTTCCCAATGGTATTTGTACGCCATTAGACGATAATGAAGCTGATAAATTATTAGAGATGGTTGAACTCATGCAATTAAAATATGCTGTAATCACTTCTGTTACCAGAGATGATCTTAATGATGGTGGTGCCAAACATTTTTCAAATATTATAAAAAAATTAAAGGACACAAAACCGAAGCTCTTAATTGAAGTGTTAATACCTGATTTTAAAGGCAAGACAGTAGATATAGATAAAGTACTCAATGCAAAACCTGATGTATTAAATCATAATATTGAAACTGTAAGATCACTTTATTCAAAATTAAACAGAGAACCAAATAACTATGATATTTCAATGAGTGTTTTAAAATATGCCAGATCTCAAAATTTTACAGTAAAATCAGGTATAATGGTTGGCTTAGGAGAAACAAAGGAAGAACTTGATGAACTATTTGATGACCTTTTACTAAATGGAGTTCAACTACTTACAATTGGACAATACCTCCAACCTACATCAAAGAACATACAAGTTGAAAAATACTATACTCCTGAAGAATTTGCTCAATTAAAAGATATTGGCTTAAAAAAAGGATTTAAAGCAATCGAATCAGGCCCATTTGTAAGAAGCTCTTATAAAGCTGAGAATATGTATAAAGAGACAATTAAATTATGATAACAAAACAATTTATTATCAATGGAAAAGTTCAGGGAGTTGCATATAGATATTTTGTTAAAGACTCAGCGGATAAACTTGGGGTCATTGGTACAGTAAAAAACCTTATAAATGGAACAGTTAAAGAAATTGCACAAAGCGATGAAGGACCACTAGCATTGTTTGAAGCTTATTTGTATAAGGGTTCTTCTCATTCAATAGTAGAGCAGATAAATATAACAGAAATTGAAAATTTTCCATATCTTGGGTTTAAAATCATTGGATAGTTTAATTTCTATCTTTTGGAAACATTTTTTCGATTAAGCCTCTTTTTTGTGGTTCTTTTCCTAATAAAACTCTTAAATTATTCTTTGCTGTGAAATTTTCTTTCCAGAGTTTAATTGCATTTTGATAATATTCAATTGCTTCTTTAAATTTTTTTTGATGTCTTTTAACTATTCCAAGGTTTGTATAGGTTACAGAGGTTCTTCTATTTATTTCATTTATAGCAAGTTTTATATCTTCAACTCTTTTTTTAATTATTACATTCTTGTTTTTTTTAATGTCTTCAAAATCATTTATTATAAGCTTAGACAATTCAGGCTTTGACAAATTTTTATATTTATTTTCCCATTCTTTATAGTAAATTAGACTTGTATTTAATAATTTTTCAGAAATATTTAAATTACTCTGCTTTTCAATTTCTTCAGGAGAATGATATAAGGCTAAAGTCAGATAAAGAGCAGCTCTATTCGTATAAATCACCCCTATTTCAAAAGATTTTTTATAATGTTCAATTTTTTTATATTCAATTTCAATTTTGTCCAATGTTACAACTGCATTATCAAAATCATTTTTTTTTACAAATAATGTATATTTCTTATATAATTCTCTAATATGGATAGTTCTTGGATCTTCTGATTTATTAATATTTCCATAATAAATTTTAGCTGTAATAATAGCAATAATTGAAATTGCTATCATTATAGCAATTAGCTTGTATGAGTTTTTACTTAATTTTATAATATTTTTCATTAATAATTTTCAATATTTTATATAAAAAGAATTGGGCGAATACATAGATTCGCCCCTACATTTTTTAATTTTTTTAAGACTTTATTACACCTGAGTGTACTTGTTCTACTAGGAATTTCCTTATTTCATAAGGTGTTTCCTCAGTAAATTTTGATACAATTATATTAGCAAATATAGCTAATGGAGCTCCTATCCAGGCAAAATACCATGCACCAAGCCAATATGACACAAAACTATGATATGGAAGTGTTATTCCATATTTGCCTGTAACAAAGTA
>JAOZTV010000039.1:0-9187 GCA_029939015.1 Candidatus Aminicenantota bacterium | reverse complement strand
TTTGGATTAATAACCTTAAAGTATAAATCATGTGAAAATGCCGATGCACCTGCAACTAATAAACCGGATACTGTAGAAAATGCTGCCGACACACCGCCTGCAGCAAGCAAGCCAACAATTAATGGATGAACATTACCCAGTTGAGCCGTATAAACTACAATTGCATCTTTAGCCAAATGTCCAACCTCTGGTGAAGCTGATAAAATTTTCCCAAATGCAGCGAAAACAGGAGCACTCCAATATAGAATAGAAATAAAAAATAATCCCCATACAACAGACCATCTTGCATCTCTTGCTTTAGGAACAACATAAAATCTTTGAATAACATGTGGAAGGCCTGCAGTTCCAATCATTAATGAGAAAGCAATAGCCATCCATTGAAAAAAAGTTTTCCCGGTTGAAGCATCCCAGGGCATTGCATATTCAGGACTAGGTAATATCGCAAAACTATTCCCGATAGAATTAACCATAGCACCAGTTTCGGGTACAGGAATTCCATTTACAATATCTGTTACAACTGCTCCATAGCCAATATCAGGAATTATCCAGAAATAATCAAATTTAAATGTAAGAATAAATAATGGTATTAGAAAAGAAGTAATAATAATTACATACTGTATCTGCATGTTTTTTGTAACACCTAACATACCTGATATCAATGTATAAGTTAGAACAACTGAGCTACCAATAATAACAGCCCAAACATAATCAATACCCATTACCCATTTAAACATTAAGCCAATTCCTCCGAATTGTCCAACACAATAGGCAACTGAAATTAAAATTGCAATAACAGCAGATATTGCCCTTAAGGTAGTAGAATAAAACCTGTCACCAATAAAATCAGGTGCTGTATATTTTCCATATTTTCTTATCTGACCAGCCATTAAAATTAATAAGAGCACATAGCCTCCAGTCCAACCTACAACAAATGCCAGTCCATGATAACCATAACCATACATCAATGCAGCCATTCCAAGAAATGAAGCTGCAGACATCCAGTTTGAAGCAATTGCCATTCCAGAGCCTACTCTTGAGATTCCTCTTCCAGCAGCATAAAAATCTGTTGTATCTTTTGCCCTGAACATTATCCCTACAAGTACAAAAAGGATTAAAATTGAAATCAGTATAATAGCTGGACCAACTTTAAAACTACCTTCCAGTTTAGTTGCATTTCCTGCATTAAGAAATGCAGCAGCAAATAATAAAATCATAAATATATATTTTTTCATTTAATTCTCTCCACTTATTCAACGGATTCTTCGCCGTCTGCTTCCATTTTTGAATGTATTTTATCAATTTTATAAGCATATACCCAGCATAATGCAACAAACAAAACTAATAAGAAAATTGCTGTATAAAAATAATGAAAAGGAAAGCCAAGAAAATTGGTATCAGTTAGAAACGATCTATTATGTATTAGATATTTATTCATAACATCAGAAATTTTATCTTTATTTTCTTTAGTAAATTCTTTCATTTGTTCAGCATTTAAAACAAAAGGTAAAAGTTGTGCTTTTAAACTATATTCCTTCAAATTAATTACCGATGCTACCTTTGCAATAATATCCTTTTTCATATTTAGATATTTTTCATCTTTTAATGACGTAAGTTCTGCTTTAATTTTCATAAACTCTGCAATATCAGATACTAATAAAGCCCTATCTTTCTCAGGTGCTAAATCATAAACCACCGAACTGATTGCATTAGTTAATACTGGACGATTTTTTTTATCTGCAATAATTGTTGATTTGCCAAGTACTGATAAGACAGAACCTGCAAATTCAATTTTTTCTTCTACTGTCGCATTACCACTTTGAACATTATTCCATACTTTTTCAAAAATCTTTAATGATGGTTCCGGTGTTGGTTTTTCAATAACTCTTAAAAGAATATGAAAACCAAAAATTGCAATTGCCCAAATAATAATCAGGGTTAATACAAGATTTCTGTTTGTTCTTGAAAAAGCAGTAGTCGGTTTAAAAAAACTCATTCTATAATCTTTCTCTTCCACATTTCCTCCTAAATTTATTCAACTAATTTTTTTTTGTTAAATATACAGTATATTAAGAAATTTTTCGTTAAATGTCAAACAATTTGATAGGATAAAATTGTTTTTGATAAAAAAATTGTAGAGACGTTTGGCAAACGTCTTTACATTTTACAACATTTAAATCATTACTACTTGATATATACAAGACGGTAATTGGGTAAAATCACACAGTCATTTTTCGGTGTCAAAACAGTTTCATTAGCTCCTGACATATATCCAAGATATGTAACATCCTGTTCTAAACCATGTAAACGTATATCCTGATAAATAATATTATCTTTAGAAAGACCAATTTCAGCCAAAGATGTTTCTTTAATAGTTTTTCCTCTATCAGTTAAAAGATCGTAGATTATTGGAGATATATTAGGATGCAGTACACATTTAACAATTAAATTCAAATCGATTATTTCCTTAAATATAATATCATCACATTTAAGCTCATTAATAATTGCTGTATTTTCTCTATTAATTATTTCTGCAATTATATGAATTTCAGGATTTTCTTTTCTAATATTATAAACAGTTAATACGGTATGCATATCGACAACTCTTGAAGTTTCACCTTCTTTAAACTCAGCAAAAATAACACAAACTGAACATTCACTAAGTTTAACTTTTTTGTTTTGTAAATTTTTTATATTAAAATAATCCAAATTAAGATGTGTAACTCCATCTATCTTTGGAACTTCTTTTTCACTTAATATTACTACACCTCTGTTCTTTGTTTCTTCCTGCATCTCTTTTAAGGCAATTTCGGTTGCAGAAGTAAATCCACAAAATACAATATGTCCTTTTTTTTTCATCTAAGTATCCCCAGATTTCGTTCTGCAATAAATATTAATCTATCTGTTGTATTTACAATTACATTTTTGCTTGGAGAAAGTTGGGATATATTATTTTTTCCTCGTATAAACCCGATAAATGTGATATCTTTCTCAATACCAAACCTTATTACTTCCTCATATTTACAGAAATCTTTCAAACCAATTTTCCCCAAACTTGTCTCCTTAATTATCTTGCCTTCAGGATTAAGTATTTCATAAATTAATGTTGATATTTTTGGGAATTTCACACAATTTGCTATTATATTGCCGTCGATAATTTCTTTTAATATAATCTCATCCCCTTTAAGATTGGATTTTATCATTTCAAGCCTATCAGGATTTATCAACTCAACAACTGTATGAATATTTGGAAAATTCTGTTTAATTTTATATAGAGTAAATATTGTGTTCATATCTATAACATCATCTGCATTGCCCTTGGTGATGTCCATATTTTCAGCCATAATAACACAGGTTGCAGCGGTCTCTATGCTTACAAGTTTTAATACATTCAAATCAGTCCAATCGGCATTTACATAAATAACTCCAGGAATATCCGGGTTTATTTTTTTTGTTACTAAGATAATTTTTGATTCAATATTTTCAGACAGTAAATCTTTAATAACTGTTGTTGCTATTTGAGTATATCCACAAATAATTATATGATCCTCAGTATGAATTGAACGTATCTTACCCTTTTGTTTATTATCCATGTCTTCTACATAGGCTGCACCCAAAATACCAATGGGGATTGCAATAATCAATATCCCAAGAAATGATATCAAACCACCAAGTAATTTACCTAGTGTTGTTATAGGATACATATCTCCATATCCTACACTTGTAATTGTAACAATTCCCCACCACATAGATTGAAAAACATTTGAAAAAACATCGGGTTGAGCATTATGCTCAACAGAAAAAATTATATTGGCAAAAACAACCAATAAAATTACAGTAATAAAGAAACCAATAAATAGATCTGCTTTTTTTTTTTTGAATATTCGTCCTAAGGTACCAAGAGAATTTGAGTAATGACCAATTTTAAATATTCTGATAATCCTTAATAATCTAATAGTCCTTAAAAAACGCATATCAATAGGTAGAAAAGCCAGATAAAATGGTAAGATTGCCAATAAATCAACTATAGCCATAAAAGAAAAACCATATTTGACCCTTTTTTTAAAAAATTCAGATGAGTCATCTCTTTCAACTGAGACCCATATTCTGAGGACATACTCAATCGTAAATATAATAACTGAAATAAGATCAAATATTTTAAACGCAGTACTATATTTCAGATGTATGCTCTCTACAGTCTCAAACATAATTGCAAGTATGTTAAAGAATATTAAAGATAAAATAAAAACATCAATTACTAAACTTCCAATATCACCTGCCTGAGCTTTTTCTAAAAGCTGATAAACACGTCTTCTGATTTTTTCAAATTTCATTTTTCTGTACTTTCTGACTAATTTTTGTATAAAAACATTCAATACCCATCATTAATAATAAGGAAATATAAAAAAATTGTCAAGAAATATTGAGCATTCTTTTTATCCCTATAATTAATAGTTTAAAAATACAGACTAAAATCTGAACAACTAATGTTTTCTTTTATATTTTTTTATTTAAAAACTAGATATATTATATTTATGCAGATCCCAACCCTCTTCTTCATTTTCTGTCAGCCAGTAAAGTACATTATCAAATATTGTATATGGGGACATGCTAATAGGATTAACCTCAATAGACGGTAGCCATACCTTTCTTAACTCTTTGCCCTTTAACCCGAAGATAATCCATTCTGTATTACCTGATTTCATTTTATAAGTTTGGACATATATTTTGTCATTATTAATATTAAAATTTCTTATACCTGGGAAATCCGATAAGAATAAAAGATTTTTTTGAAAATACCTCCAGAAATTTTTTGTTTTCGGGTTTGTTTTATAATGTCTCTTTACAGCTGATATATATTCCTTTGTTAAAGTTTTTTTACCCGGTATCTTAACTATACTGAACTCTTTTTTACCATTGGTATCATATACATCAATATTAATATCCTTAGTACCAGTTGAGATATAAACTTTCCCATTATAAAACCTGTACTTATGATTATAGGAAGGCGTGGGGATCTTAGCACCCATTCCTGAACTTATATTAGATAAAAAGAGATTTTTTATTTTTTTAAATTCTGAATTAAACAAGCTTACAGTTATCTTTGGAAAACCACCATCTGATTTTGATAAACTGCTTGATATGTAATTTTCTCCGGCAGAAATAAGATTCAATTTTGGTAATACTCTTGACTCGTTTATAAACTTGCCATCAAGACTATAAACAGATAATTTAGTCTCACTATTTATATATATCTTATTTGAATTAATTGTAAATCTAATACCATCACCTCGATGATTGCTTTTAAACTCCATCGGTCCTTCACCCTCTTTACCAAATTTTTTTATCAGTTTAAAGTTATCCAGTGAATAAATAAATAAAGTCGTTTTCTCACTGATAAATAAACTACCTTTTTTGATGATAATAGCCGTTGGATTATTAATATCTTTAAAGGTAAATGTTTTTGCTCCAATTATATTTACTGTCAAAACTAAAATAATACTCAATAAAATTCTTTTCATAATATACTCCTATTTTAACATTCAAGCCTTTAGCAAACTTAATGATACATCCCTCTTATACCCTTAATTGAGTCAATCCTCTTTAAAGCAAACTGAATTGCCGCTTCATTGGTTGGAATATTTTTTCTGTCAGAAATTTTAAAGACTTCTAATAATCTATCGTAAATATTTTCTGTTTTTATTTTTATCTTTTCCTTTTTATATCCAATATATTCTTGAGCTGCATCAATACTACCACCTGAATTAATTATGAAATCGGGAGCATATAATATTCCTTTTTCTTTTAATTTCCTATCATCCTCTTCGTTTAAAAGCTGATTATTTGCAGAACCAGCTATAATTTCACAATTAAATAAATCTATAGTTGAAGGATTTATAAAAGTACCTGTTGCACAGGGAGCAAAAATATCACAATCATACGAGTAAATATCTTCATTATTGGTAATGATATCAATACCATCCTGTTTTGCTTTTTCAGTCATAGCAGTATCACTATCTGAGATAATAACATTTCCACCTTTTTCTTTTAAAAACCCTGCAAGATATTTGCCTATTCTTCCATAACCCTGAATTAGAATTTTTTTTCCATTAATATCATCCGTTCCCCATTTATGTTTTGCAGATGCTAATATACCCATCAGAGTTCCATAAGCACACATATATGAGGGATTGCCGCTTCCTCCACAATAAGACGGCAAACCTGTTACATATTTAGTTTCCATTGAAACAAATTCGAGTAAATTCTCTGTAACTCCGATATCTGCAGCTGCTATAAATCTGCCCTTAAAACTTTCTATAAATCTACCCAAAGCTCTGAATAAAGCCTCTGATTTTTCCATGCCATCCTGATCAATAATAACAATTTGACCTCCTCCAAAATTTAAGCCAGCTGCCGCAGATTTTAATGTCATCGCAGTTGACAATCGTGAAAGATCGAATAAGGCTTCCTGCACAGTTTTATATTTTAATATTCTGATGCCACCCATAGCAGCCCCTAAAGCTGTACTATGTATTGCAAGTATTGCACGTAATTTTACAGATTTGTCTGAATAAAAAGCTATCTGTTCATCTTTATTTTTTTTCATTAATTCAAAAATTTCCATTAAAATAACTCCTCCGATTTTACCTGTTGTGGATATACAAGCGGTTCTTCTTCTCCTTTAATAACTCTTAAAGCACCCAAAGCTAGAGCCTGCAACTCATCCTCTCCAGGCATTACCATTATTTTTCCAATAAAAGATACATGGTCTGAAATATTTTTCACAAGAATATCTGAATGAGCTGCTCCACCTGTAAGAATTATTGCATCAACATCACCCTTCAAACTTGCAGCCATTGCACCTATTTCCTTTGCTATTTGATATCCCATTGCATCTATTATCAATATAGCCTTAGGATCACCTGCCTCATAATTATCACAGGCTTCAATCATATTCTTAGTTCCAAGATAACTAAACATACCACCTTTTCCAACAAGCATTTTTTTTAAAACACCCATATCCATGTCCTCTGTTATCAATTGAAGAAGATCAAGTGTAGGTAATGAACCACTTCTTTCAGGAGAGAATGGACCTCCACTTAAAGCATTGCTTGTATCTATCATACGCCCCTTTCTCAATGGGGTTATAGATATGCCTCCTCCAAGATGAGCAACAATGAAATTCAGGTCGGTAAGAGGTTTACCAATCTTTTCCGATGCCTGTCTGACCATTGCTTTAATATTCAGGGCATGTAAAAGACTTCGCCTTTTAATTGCAACATTGCCTGATATTCTTGCGACATCCTCCATTTCATCAACACAGGGCGGGTCAACAATATATGAAGAAATGTTTTGATCCCATGCAATCCCATATGCAAGTACAGCTCCAAGATTTGAGGCATGTTCTCCCTGAACAGCTGCCCTTGCATCGTCTAGCATAGCCTTGTTTATTGTATAAGTACCACTTAATATTGGTTTAAAAAGTCCACCTCTGCCAACAACAGAAGTTAGTAGAGCAATATCAAATTCTTTTTCTTTAATAAAATTTAATATTTCTTTTTTTCTATATGCATATTGATCCCAGACCTTTTTGAATTTGGAAATTTCTTGATCATTATGATAAATATTCTGTGTAAATAATTCCTCGTCCTCTTTAAAAATAGCTATCTTTGTCGAAGTTGAACCAGGATTTATAGTTAGTATATAATTAATTTCATTCATTTGCTTTAACTCCTAATTAAGTTTATGTGAGACTTAACATAATATGTTCTTGATTTGATCAATCTTTTTATATCTATTCATTGCATCTTTTTTAGCTATAGTATAAGGAGAGACTCCTTTCATAGACGATCTTTGCAGAATATCCAATAAAATATTATAGATAATTTCTGTACCTTTTTTTTCTTTTACATCAAGATCAATTTTCAAATTCTTATCTAATAAAAATAAATCTCCAGCTGCAATTAAAAACACAGGTGCATACAGTATATTATTCTTATAAACTTTTTCAATAAGTTTTTCACTTGTAAATATATTATATGCAGAACCCGCAATTACCTTACATTTCAATTCATCAACATTAGTTTCATCAATAACTCCACCAACAGCACAGGGAACAAGAAAATCTGTTTTATGTGAAATTACCTGATCAGGTTTTAATATATTGACATCAGGATATTTATCTTCAACCTCTTTTATATTATCATAGACAAGATCACTAATAAAAACTTCTGTTTTTTCTTGTTTTAAATAATCAACTATATATTTCCCAACATTTCCAACGCCTTGAATAGTAAAAGACAATCCTGAAAGATCCGAGCTTCCAAATACTTTTTTTGCACAGGCTTTAATACCCCAATAAACCCCATAGGCTGTTATCTCTGCAGTAGGCTTTGAGCTATCATCAATCCTTTTCTCAAAAATTGTATAATCGGTTTCCCGTTGTATATATTTAAAATCCTTCGTTTCTGTACTTAATCCCGGTGACACAAATAAACGCCCCTTAAAACTTTCAATAAACCTGCCTGCTGCTCTAAAAAAAGCCTCATTCTTATCTGTCTGAGGATCACCAATAATAAGAGCATTTGCACCACCACAATCAACATCAGCAGTTGCACTTTGATAAGTCATAGTCTGAGATAATCGAAGAGATTCTATAACCGCATCAATATCACTCTTATATTTATTCATCATTAAACCACCAATTGTTCTTCCAGGTGTAGTATCATGCAATGAAACAATCAGTTTTAAATCAACATCTTCAAAATAGTTAAAGATCAATTCTTCATGATCTCTTTTTTCCATTTCTTCAAATATTTTCATACATTTCTCCTAAAAAGTTTAGTTAAATTAATATTATAACTATATCCTCAATAAATATTTTTGTCAATTAAATTTTTTTTACTATAAAAATTAAATCAGTATAACATCAAAATCACTTAAAACTCTTCCAAGCAAACAAGTTCCCAACCTTTAAATATTGTTGCTAATTTTATTAGTTTTGTGTTTCCTATACTCTCTGTAATTCTCTTATCTTTTGAGTATTTTTCTAATTGTCCTTTTGCTTCTTTTAATTTCATTTTTTCTATTTTTTTTGTGTATTCAGACCTTTTTATATACTTTAATTCAAGAAGGTATGAATATGGTAAATCCTTATATATATGAAGATGAGGTTTAAAGAATATATCAA
>JAOZTV010000574.1 GCA_029939015.1 Candidatus Aminicenantota bacterium | reverse complement strand
CATTCTTTATCTTCATTGTTTTTGTTTTTTAATAATTGCTCTCTATTTTGTTCTATTGCAGCCCATTCTTTATCTTCAACTACTTTTATCTCTTCACGAATACTTTTGCATAGTTTTGCACTAATACTAAATTTAATATCCTGTTTTTTACAGTAAGACATTAAATCAAAATTATATCCTGCTGAATCAGACCTTAAATATAAATTCTTTACTGTATCCGGAAGATATGAAAATGACTTTTCTACAAATTCAGGAATATTATAACTTGGGTTTACATTACCATCTCTAAATTCTGAAAATAATACTATTTTATGCTCATGCCAATAGGCATTCATAGGCTGATAACCTCTTTTATCTTTTTTGTATGTAAAAAAAGCGGACTGTTTTGCACTATTCTTTATTGTTGCATCTATGTCTATGGTTGCAGAGTCTACAGGATTGTTTTTTTGTGCAAAGGCTGCACTATGACCAAAATATTTATTTAAATTGTTAAGGTTGTCATTAAGTTTTGGAATAAAAACTTCTTTTCTTTCTATATAATCTTTTCTTACTTCTTCTTCGGAATCATTGTGAAATTCTAAGGCATAATTGGCAAGAGCATTGTTAGAAGGAAAAACTCTTTCTCGACCTTTACGGAAGCGTTTTGAAATAAGACTGTTATTCATTTTTATATAATTATTCTCAGTATTAGATATAGCTGTTTTTAACCCTGTGTCTGCTTCTAAAACATCTACATCAGACATACAATCTCCACCAATAAAATTGATTAATAAAGTTGACAGAAAATGCTGTGAATCTAACCAACCCTGATCACCGGATCGGATTTGTAAAGTTTTATCAGCAAATTGAAAAATTTTCATTTTTCTGCAAAAGTCTAAGATTGGCAGTACACCTGCATAATTTGTAATTTTATTTGTTTTTTTCTCTTCTAAGTAGTTGATTGAAAGCTTATTTTGTGTCATTATCATTTTAGCCTCTTGGGCGGTTAAGATTTGTGGAGGGTTGGATTTTTTTTTCTTTTGGTGAAGAAAAAAACCCTCTACTATCTCTTATTATACCCTATATCACTACTTAATTAAAGGTTTTTTTCAACTTTGATGAAAAATTAGGGAAGAGTCCACAAGAATTCCGTAAAAAAGTTAAAAAGCAACAATTATCAACCTTATACATCATTTTTTTAAGATATCATGTTCTCAATA
>JAOZTV010000276.1 GCA_029939015.1 Candidatus Aminicenantota bacterium | reverse complement strand
GATATGGGGCAGGCTATCTATCATAATCCTTATAATTCTCCAAAACCGGGATATGCAGAGCAGGATGCTGATTTTTATTTTGATAAGGTTGTTGATGCCTGCTCAAAATTGTGGAAGAAGAATAAGGTTAATTCAAATTCTATTGCAGGTCTTTGTGTTACAAGTCAGAGGGGTACAGTTGTTAATCTTGGTAAAGATAAAAAACCATTAAGACCTGCAATTACATGGCTTGATCAGAGAAGATCTAAAAATCCACCTCCAATTAAATTTCCCTGGAATAAGGCGTTTTCTTTGCCTGGACTAAAACCTATTATCGGGTATTTACAGGCAGAGGCTGAGATTAACTGGATATATGAAAATCAGAGAGATATCTGGGAAAAAACCCATCACTTTCTTATGCTTTCCGGATATATAAATTTTAGAATTACAGGAGAATTTAAAGATTCGATAGCAAATCAGGTAGGTTACATCCCCTTTGATTATAAGAAACAAAGATGGCCGTCAAAGAATCATTGGAGATGGGATGTAATTAAAGCCAAACCAGAAACCCTGCCTGAGCTTATAGCACCCGGTAAACAAATTGGAAAAATTTCAGAAAAAGCTGCTGTATTGCTGGGGTTAAGAGAGGGATTGTCTGTTATTGCAGGTGCATCGGATAAGGCCTGTGAGGTTATAGGTAGTGGATGTTTAAAACCAAACCAAGCCTGTATCGGCTTTGGAACAACAGCAACTATTAATGTTAATTCAAAAAAATATATTGAGCCTTTAGCTCTTATTCCTCCATATCCAAGTGCAGAGGACAAATCATATAATCTTGAAATCCAGACTTTTAGAGGTTTCTGGATGGTTACATGGTTTAAGGAACAATTTGCACATCTTGAAAGTCAGTCAGCAGCAGAACTTGGTATAAGTGCTGAAGAGTTGCTTGAAGAATTAGCTTCAGAAGTACCGCCGGGTTCACTTGGTTTAACGCTTCAACCATATTGGTCGCCTGGCTTAAGATATCCTGGTCCGGAAGCGAAAGGTAGTATAATTGGTTTTGGTAGTATTCACCAAAAACAACATATGTATAGAGCTCTCCTTGAAGGTCTTGTTTATGCAAAAAGACATGGCAAGGAAAGGATTGAAAAAAAGACAAAAAAACCTATAGATGAATTATATATCTGTGGTGGTGGCTCAAAATCTGATCTTGTTATGCAGATAGCTGCCGATATATTTAATCAACAAACCATAAGACCTGAAATTCCAGAAACATCGGGTCTGGGTGCAGCAATACTTGCATCTGTTGGTACTGGAATTTATAAATCATTAAATGAAGCAACAAAGTCAATGAGTAGGAAGGGAGATATCTTCGTCCCAAGTCAGGATAATGTCAAACAATACGATCAATTATATAAAGAAGTTTATCTAAAACAATATAAAAGTTTGAGACCATTATACAAAGCAATTAGAAAAATAACCGGATATCCTGAGTAGGTGCTTACAGCACCATTAAGACCAACAAAATGTCTTAATGAAGGCAAATAGGCAGAGAGGCAAGGAGGCAGAGAGTTAGATATAGACCTTTTGGATATTTTTTAAAATTTTCATTAGTAATCAAATATGATATAATTTTAATATGGGAAATTCAGAAGATTATTGGACAGACGAAGAGACTGGGATAGATATCTCAGAAAGGGTTGCTACCCCTAAAATGTTTAAGGTTATACTTCATAATGATGATTATACTTCAATGGAATTTGTGATTGAAGTTCTTGAAAGTATTTTTAATAAACAATCTATTGATGCAACTGCAATTATGCTTGATGTTCATAAAAAGGGGAGTGGATTATGTGGTGTTTATACCTTTGATATTGCTGCAACAAAGGTAGCACAGGTAAAGGCACTCGCTGAGAAAAACCAATTTCCTCTGAAATGTTCTTACGAAGAGGAATAAAAAATGGAAATAAGTAAAGATCTTAATGCAGTATTATCTATTGCATATAATGAGGCAAAAAAAAGAAAACACGAATATATATTACCTGAACATTTTGTCTATGCGTCTCTTTTTTTTGAATTTGCGAAAGAACTGGTTTACGTCTGTGATGGTGACGAAAAAGAATTAAAAAAAGACCTTATAAGTTTTATAGATGGGGATAATATTCCGAAAACTAAATCCGATAATCCTGTTCAGTCTTTGGGTTTTCAAAATATGATGGATAATGCAGTATTTCATATCACATCAGCCGAAAAAGAAAGACTTGAAATAGGGGATGTATTTGCGTCAATTTTTCATTTAGAGGAGTCCTTTGCCGTTTATTATTTAGAGAAACAGGGTGTATCAAGACTTGCTATTCTAAAATTTATATCTGATACAGGAGGTATAATTGATGAAAAAGAAGATGTTGATAGCGATAGAGAAGAAGTTACAACGAAAAACAATAAACAAAAAACGAAAAACAAGTCGCTTGAAGTATATACAATTGAATTAACCCAAAGGGCAAGAGATGGGAAAATTGACTCTGTTATTGGACGAGACGATATAATACAGAGGACAATTCAGATTTTAGGAAGGCGAAATAAAAACAATCCAATACATGTAGGCGATCCTGGTGTTGGAAAAACTGCAATAACTGAGGGACTTGCTTTAAAAATAGTCAACGATGATGTACCGGATATGTTAAAAGATATGAAAATATATTCTCTTGATATGGGCGGTTTACTTGCAGGTACTAAATACAGAGGTGATTTTGAGGCAAGATTAAAAAAGGTCTTAAATGAATTAGAGCAGGAAAAGAACGTTATCTTATTTATAGATGAGATACATACTATTGTTGGTGCAGGGGCGGTATCAGGTGGGTCAATGGACGCTTCAAATATTTTAAAACCCTACCTCCAGTCTGGTGAATTAAGATGTATTGGTACTACTACAAGAGAAGAGTATAAAAAATATTTTGAAAAAGACAGAGCACTTTCAAGAAGATTTCAGAAAATTGATATAAATGAACCAAGTATTGAAGAAACAATAGAAATATTAAATGGAATAAAAGGACAATTTGAAAAATTTCATAATATAAAATATTCAGGAAGGGCAATAAAGGCAGCTGTTGAATTATCGGCAGAGTATATTAACGATAGATTTCTTCCCGATAAGGCAATTGATGTCATTGATGAGGCAGGTTCATTAATAAAGATAAATAATTCAAATAAAGAAAATAAAAGAATAATTACAATAAAAAAAACTGAAATTGAAAATGTGATATCAAGTATAGCCAAAATACCTAAAAAGACAGTGATAAAATCTGAAATTACAAAACTTAAAAAGCTTGATAAAGCTTTGAAAAAACATATCTTTGGTCAGGATGAAGCAATATACGAACTGAGTAGAGCAATAAAAACAGCAAGAGCTGGTTTTCAGAAAAAGGACAAACCTGTTGCATCATTATTATTTGTAGGGCCTACCGGGGTTGGCAAGACTGAAATCACAAAACAACTTGCAGAGACATTAGGTATTCCATTAAATAGATTTGATATGAGTGAGTATCAGGAAAAACATACAGTTGCAAGATTAATAGGTGCTCCCCCCGGATATGTTGGTTATGATCAAGGCGGTTTATTGACCGAGGCAGTTTCAAAAAACCCCCATTCTATATTATTACTTGATGAAATTGAAAAGGCACATCAGGATATTTTTAATACCCTCCTTCAAATTATGGACTATGCAACTCTTACTGATAATACAGGAAAAAAAGCTGATTTTAGAAATGTTATAATAATTATGACATCTAATGCCGGAGCAAGAAAGCTGGGAAATAAATTAATAGGATTTGAAGACGGCAAGGTAAGGACAGGAGATATTAAAACAGCCGTCCAAAAGCATTTTTCGCCGGAATTTCGTAATAGGCTTGATAAGGTAGTTGTATTTAATAATCTCTCAGTCAAGATAGTTACGGATATTGTGAAAAAAGAAATAGAAGAATTTCAATTATTATTAAAAGAGAAAAACATTGAGCTTAAAGTATCAAATAATTGCTATAAATATCTTGCAAAAAAAGGATATTCAAAACTATTTGGAGCAAGAGAGGTCTCAAGATTAATATCAGAAAAAATAAAATCATTCTTTGTTGATGAATCACTATTTGGGAAATTAAAAAAAGGTGGTAAGGCCTTTGCGGATGTAATAGATGGGGAAGTTATTATTAAAATAGTTTAGACAAAAAATGATTAAGGCAAATAGGCAAGGAGGCAGAGAGGCAGAGAGA
>JAOZTV010000038.1:5650-14874 GCA_029939015.1 Candidatus Aminicenantota bacterium | reverse complement strand
TGTCCTCAGTCACCCAGGCTTTCTGGGTTCCCTGCGGGGCACGTTCCAGAGAAATTCACCTCACGCTTACATTTATTTTGCTTAAGAAAGCGAATAAGTGTTCTTTTTTTATTGGAGTTTTTATTTTAGTTATGGTAATATTGTCAATAATGATTGAGTTCGATAAAGTTGAACTCTTTTAAGGAGGAAATTATGGTAAAAATATCAAAACTTATTATTGTTTTTTTAGTAGTATTTGGATTTAATTTAGTTGCACAGGAAACAGATAAGGGAAAATTTGTAAAAAAAGAAAATAAGTTTTACAAAAATCACTTAAAAACTATGAACGAGTATTTTGATAAGATTGAAAAAACACCCAAAAAGAAGAGCTTTGTTCTTGATTTGAAAGGAAAAAAATTTCCTGCAATTTTAGCGGACTATAAAACACAATGGCATAATCCTGTTGAATCACAAGGAAGTAGCGGAATGTGCTGGTCATTTTCAACAGTTTCTTTTTTAGAATCTGAGATGTATAGAATACATAAGAAGAAAATAAAATTATCACAACTTTATGTTGTATATTGTGAGTATATTGAAAAAGCTATGGGATATGTTCAAACAAGAGGAAAATCTCTATTTGCAGAAGGTTCAGAGGGAAATGCAGTAACAAAGGATATTAAAAAGTATGGAATAATTCCTTATAAAATTTATTCAGGTTTGCCAAGTGGTCAGCCAAACCATGACCATAGACGACTTTATAGAGAAATGAAAACTTTTTTAAAGAGTATCAAAAAGTCTAATAACTGGAACCCGGAATATGTAAAGGCTACAATTAAATCAATCTTAAATCATCATATCGGCACACCTCCAACATCGTTTAAATGGAAAGGCAAAACTTATACTCCATTGAGTTTTTATAAGAATTATGTGAAGTTAGACATGGATAATTATGTTGAAATTATGTCTTATATGCAACAGCCTTATTATAAACAAGTTGAATATGAGGTACCTGATAATTGGTGGCATGATAAGAGTTATTATAATATTCCTCTTGATGAATATATGACTATAATTAAAAGACTTGTAAAAGAAGGATATACCTTATCTATTGGCGGAGATGTTTCAGAGCCCGGATATAATGCAATTGCAGAAGTTGGAATAGTTCCTGACTTTGATATTCCTTCAAAATATATCAATGAAAATTCAAGACAATTTCGTTTTAGTAATAAAACAACTACTGATGATCATGGAATTCACATCGTCGGTTATCAGATTGTAGAGGGGAAATACTGGTTTGTTATAAAAGATTCAGGTTCAGGTGCAAGAAATGGCAAAAATGTAGGATACCGTTTTATCCATGAAGATTATGTGAAATTAAAATGGATGGGCTTTACTATTCATAAAGATGCTGTAAAGGATATTTTGAAAAAAGTTAAATAAGACTTTAAATACATTGGAAAGGGACTTTAGTCTCGCATTGATTATATAAAAATAAGGTGAGGCTAAAGCCTCACTTCCAATTGTAGAAATAGTTTAATTTTTTTTGATTAGGGTATTCCTTGAGACAGTCATTTTACCAGTAAATCCCATAGTTAGGAGAATTGAAACTCTGTCTTTATCGGGAAGGTCTTCCTGAAAAATACCTTCCCAACCATCAAAACTTCCTTCATCTATTATTACTATATCACCTTTGGTAAAAGTTTCATTTTTCTTTTTTAAAGTAATAACGCCTTCCTGTTCTCTTTTTTTAATTTCTTCAATTTTATCGTTTTCTAAAAACCAGATAGAAGTAGAATTTCCCAATACACTTTTTACACCTCTTGTGTACATAACCTTATGATAATATTCAATCAAATCAAATCTGGCAAAGAGATAGCCTGAAAACAGAGGTGATATAACTTGTGATTTTTCTTTGTCTTTTTTTATAGTCCTATAATAACGAGGCATATATACTTCTACACCCAAATTTTTTAAGTTCTGTTCAGCTAGAGCTTCCTGCTTTGCTTTTATATTAAGTACAAACCATGGTTTTTCTTTCTCATTTTGCATTGACAGATTTTAAGTTAAATCCTACCTTAAGTCAATTTAGGTTTAATTTCTCTTTTAATTCTTTTGATAAAACTTCCTTATTGACCATTATATTTATTGTTCTAAGCTTTAAATATGCTTCAGATACATAATAATAGCCTTTATATGTATTATCTTTGCCCCATGAATTTTTAATAATATAGAATTTTTTTCCTGTCTGATCCTTTGCAATTCCAATTAAATGCATTAAATGATCATCCGTTGTTGTGTAATTATCATAATGCTTTTGTCTTATTTCCTGTGTAACAACCATCTCTTTAACAGGTTTTTTAATCTTTTCTTTCTTTTCTTTTTTTGACAGGTCTTCATAGTCTTTTTCAGGTACAATTGCCCAACCTTTTCTATCATAATTAAAATACCTGTCACTCATATCTGAATCCCAACAAACAGAATATCCTTTTTCAATTGAGTCGTCTACTATCTTTTTTAATACATCAATAGGTACATTATAATAATTAGCATCAGCAGTCCAGTTATCTGGCAATAATTGTCTGAATTTAGTATAAAAAGGAATATTTGTGCTTGATGTTAATTCAATATAATCATTCATATCTAATTTTAAATAATCTGAAACAAAACTCTCTGGAGTATATTTTTTGCCTTTATACATAAAATCTTTAATATTTTCACCAAGATAAACATCAAGAATTCCATTAAAAGCTTCAAGCCATCTCGGGGTCAATCTTTTGCCTTTTCTTTTTATGATACCTTTAACAAAAGCTGTGAGTATCGTTGCTAATTCAGCATGATTATGTCTTTTTTCTCCAATTTTTTTTCCTGAATAAATACTTTCAGGTACTAATCCAGAAAGTTTTATCTGATCAGTTACATCATGAGCCTGACCACCTTGTGAGAAATTTGTGAGTCCATGCAACCTGACAAAGTTTTTTGCCTTTCGATTATATACATTTCTGACTATGTACATTTCTGAAAGATCAATATCTTTTATACCTGTTTTTCTTAATACTTCAGATTCAAGAAAAGATATTGTTGCAAAACTCCAACAAGTTCCAGTTCTGCCTTGAGACTTTACAGAAACTGCCTTAATTTCTTTTTCAGTAGTAAATTTATAGACAGGCTTGTCAGACTTTTTCTTTTTTTTTGCCTCACTATTAAACGGCATTGTGAATAATAGACTAATAATTAATAAAACTAATAAAACTCTTGATTTCATAATAATCTCCTATGTTTAAGTTTTTATTGTAGAATAAAATATGATTAAAATCAAATATTTTCATTTTTTATTTGTATTTTTCTTTAGCATATATTAAAATGTATTTTTATAGCGAGGTAAGTATGAATTTTAGCGTAAAAGTAAAGGTTGTCTCAGATATTGCCATGTTATATCCGAAGGGGCATTTGGATGCACATAGTGTTGAGCATTTTGAAGCAGAAATTTTAAAACTGATTGAGAATAAATCGATAAATATTATAGTAAACTGTACAGACCTGAACTACATAAGCTCCGCAGGTATGGGTATAATAATGGGTTATCTCGATGAAATACAGGAAAAGGGCGGAGATATCAAATTATGTTCTGTAAATGAAAGAGTTTATGATATATTTGATCTTGTAGGATTTACAGAAATATATGATTTCTTAAAAGATGAACAAGAAGCGGTAGATAAATTTAATAATGGAAAAGAATAAATTTCCCAAAAAACCGGAACTTAAAATATCCATTCCGGCAAAAACCGACTTATTAAAAATGGTTGTTGACCTGACAAAGCATATGGCAACAATTAATGAATTTGGTAAAAAAGATGCTCAAAAAATTGCCCTTGCAGTTGATGAAGCAATAACAAACATAATAAAACATTCATATAATTATGATGAGAACCATGATATTAAGATGGAGTTTTATACAAGCAAAAACGAAAATAAAAAAGGACTTAAAATACGTCTTATATTTGCAGGCGAACCGCCTGTATTTAAAAACACTGCCATAAATCTGAACAAACTCATTAAAAATAAAAAAAAAGGCGGTATTGGTGTTGAAATTATGAAAAGAATAATGGACACTGTGGAATATAGTTCGGTTAAAGATAAAAATTATTGTGAGATGACAAAGTGGACAGATCTATAGCTGATCTGACCAAAGAATTAAAACAAAGTAAATTCAGATTTGGTTCCATTTATGAGTTTTCAGACTCATTATATTCTTCTTTTGAAATAGATAATATATTTAGAGTTTATTTTTCAACTATTATGGGTCAATTAGGAATAACCAAACTCTTTTTTTTTGATGGAAAAAATGACATTTTTAAAAAAAGAGGTTTTCGCAACGATAAAGAAGAAAAAAAAACAATCAGGGAT
The DNA here is from genome assembly GCA_029939015.1 of Candidatus Aminicenantota bacterium. GTDB lineage: Bacteria > Acidobacteriota > Aminicenantia > UBA2199 > UBA2199 > JAOZTV01. Next base: position 10,491 of record JAOZTV010000038.1, on the reverse strand, counting down.
AATTTACAAACTATAAAAGAATCTTTTTTAGTTAAACATATATCAGAATTTTCAGATGAAAAAGCAGAGCTTAAGGAATTATTAGATAAAAAAAACATATGCTATATAATAGACTTGTCCTTAACTAAACAAAGACCTATATATTTAGCATTGGGGAAAAAATTTAATAAAATTGAACTAACAAAAGAAGAAATTGAGTATGCTTTTTTCCTTTCAAAATTCACTATAACTGCCTTAGATAATTCTTTTATGGTAAAAAAAATTGTAGAGTCAAAACAAATTGAGAGAGAATTAAATATTGCTAAAGATATTCAATTATCTCTTCTTCCACAAAAACTTCCAGAATTAGAAAACTTTGAAATATCCGTAATATATAAACCTCTAAAAGAAGTTGGCGGTGATTATTATGATATTTTAAAATCAAAAGATGGAAAAACACCTCTCCTTGTTGCCGATGTTGAAGGTAAAGGATTATCAGCTGCACTACTAGGAGCCTCATCACAGTCAATTTTTCATTCTATGAATGAATTCTATACAGACAAACCATCAAAATTTATTGAAAAGGCAAACTCTTTAATATATGGATTACAAAAGGGAGGCAGATTTATAACATTATTCTGGACCTTAATTGACGATAAGAATAAATCAATCTCTTATGTAAATGCAGGTCATGTTGAACCAATTTTCGTATCAAAGAACAAAATCTCAAGATTATCAAAGGGTGGGTTTTTAACAGGTTTTATAGATGACGGCACTTACGAAGAAGAAACAATTAAACTAAAAACTGGCGATATTATTGCAATCTTCACAGATGGAGCACCAGAAGTAGAATCCCCGGAAGGCGAAGAATACGGTGAAGAAAAAATAGCAGAATTTATAAAAAAGAACCAGAAACTATCAGCAACAAAACTATCAGAAAAATTCCAAAAAGACATAGACAAATTTTCAAAAGGAACAGCATACAAAGACGATTTTACCTTTTTATTCTTAAAAGTAAAATAAATACTATGACTGTTAATAATTGTTTTGCTATGTTAAGCGTGAGGATAATTTCTCCGGAGCGTGCCCCGCAGGGAGTGAAATATGTTTGAACGACTGAGGACATGGAACTCAAAATTGAGCACAATTTTGAGTGTTAGTGCAGGAGATATTTCCGGAAGCGACATTACAAAGCATCATCTAAGTCCAGAATAAATACAAATGCCATTTATATCTATTCTGATAATATTCTTACTTATCTTAGTCATAGTTGGAATATTACTTTCAAAAAAAAACAAAACCTTTATGTCTTATTTTTTTGGTAAGAAGAACATTAGTACCTTGTTTATATTTTTTACAATTACAGCTTCATGGATAGGAGCCTCAACTACAATTGCAACAATTGAAAAGGCTATGATTACAGGCTTTAACGCTATCTGGATGCTTGGCGTCCCAACATTTTTGACTATCTTTATTTTTATTTTACTGAATAACAAAATTAGACAAAGCAATTTTATTTCACTCCCGGACTTCTTAAAATCCTATTATGGAACAAATATATCAATTTTTGCATCTATTCTTGTTTTTTTTTATATGCTAGTGCTAGCCGCATCACAATTTGTAGCATGGGGGAAGTTTATTTCAAGTTTCATCAATACGAGTTATAGTACAACTGTTTTAATTGGTGGCATAATTATAATCCTATACTCATTTTTTGGAGGTTATCTATCTGTTATTTTTACAGACGGAATTCAATTAATACTAATTAGCCTCTCACTTCTATATCTATTTTTTCATTCAAACAAATCTTTCTCCCTTTTGACATCTGATGACCTTAAACTCTTCTCAAATATTGAATTTAATATTTTAATGGTTATATCCTTTACCCTTGCATGGGTAATATCCCCAATAATCTGGCAAAGGATTATATCAGCAAAGTCTTCAAAATCTTCAAAAAGAGGACTAATCTTATCTCTTTTGACTTTTTTTATCCTCTATATTCTTATAATATTAATAGCTATATCTTTGAGGCAATATGGAGATAATGCAAATTTAGGATATATCATAAAAAACCACTTACCAAAGTTTGGTCAATTATTGGTGTTCCTTGGTATTGCCTCAGCCATAATGTCAACTGCCGATTCAGCCCTGAATATCAGTTCCTTAACAATAACAAAGGATATCTTAAATATAAAATCAGAAAAGCACACTATATTCTATGCAAAAGCAGCTACAGTTTTAAGCGGTAGTCTTGCAATAATAATTGCATTGGGATTTACATCAATAATAAAAACACTTGGACTTGCCTCTGAAATAATGGCAGAGGGTTTTTTTATTCCGGGTATGGCAGCTTTAATATTCAAAATCAAAAGACCTCTTGCTGGAATACTAAGTCTCACATTAGGTGGAGGATTTTCAATTTTAGTCTTCTTAAACGAATATGGACTAAACCTACCAATTCCAAAATGGCCATATTCACTCCCCTATGGATTAAGTCTATCTCTTTTAGGTTTTATAATAGGGTACTTTTTGAGCAAAGAAGACAGCAAATGAATATTTGCTATAAAAAAAGTACAATTCTTTAAAAAACCATACATTAGTGCCATTCACAAACAATCTATTTTCTATATAATTTATTGTGGAGGATTATCATATGGAGAAGAATAAATTAAATCTACCTGAAAATGCATATCGAGAATTAAAAGATGGTGAAGAATACAAACCTATTATTCCTGATAAAACAAATTTTAAAGAAATCACACCATGGTCTGTAGGTTGGGGAATGTTTTATGCAGTTCTTTTTTCTGCTGCTACGGCTTATCTTGGATTAAAAATTGGACAGGTATTTGAGGCTGCTATTCCAATTGCTATACTTGCTGTTGGTGCATCAACAATATTTAAACGAAAAAATGCTTTAATGGAAAATGTTATTATTCAATCAATTGGTGCAGGTTCAGGACTGATAATTGCAGGTGCCATTGTTACAATTCCAGGATTATATATGCTTGGTATTGAAGCAACATTTCTTCAGATATTTCTTGCTTCACTTTTTGGTGGATTTCTAGGAGTATTATTTTTAATCCCATTTAGAAGGTATTTTGTTAAAGAAAAACATGGGGAATTTCCATTTCCTGAGGCTACTGCAACAACCGAAATATTAATAGCCGGAGAATCAGGCGGTAAACATGCAAAAGTTTTAATTAAAGCCTTATTTATTGGAGGGATATATGATTTTTTGATATCAGGTTTTGGACTATGGAAAGAAAAAATCTCATCTATCGGAATCCCCTGGGGAAAAAAACTGGCATCATCTGTTAAACTTGAAATAAGTTTTTTGACGAGTGCTGCCGTAATGGGGCTGGGATATATAATCGGATTGAAATATGCATTGATAATTGCTGCAGGTTCATTTCTTGCATGGTGGGTTTTTGTGCCTGCTATTTTTTATATAGGACAGTATATCCCAGAACCAATATTAAGTGCTGAAAAGGCTATTTCAAATATGCTTCCAGGAGAAATATTTTCAGAATATGTAAGACATATTGGAATTGGAGGAATTGCAGCAGCTGGAATTATTGGAGTAATTAAATCAAGGAAAATAATATATGGCGCATTTAAACTGGCAGGAAATGAAATTTTTGGAAAGAAGGATAATTCCGGTCAGAAAATACAAAAAAAAGAAGAGAGGAGAACTCAAAAAGATATAAGTATGAAATGGAATCTTACATTATTAATGGGTACAATATTAGGGATATTTGCGTTTTTCCTGATACTTATCTTAAATGGGAATTTTATTTATGCTCTTGTTGGTCTTGCTATAGTAACTATAATATCATTTCTTTTTACAACAGTTGCAGCAAGAGCAATTGCAATTGTAGGTACAAATCCTGTTTCAGGAATGACACTTATGACCCTTATTTTAACTTCAGTTATTCTGGTTTCAATTGGTTTGAAAGGAAAAGAAGGTATGCTGGCAGCTATACTTGTTGGTACAGTAGTATGTACAGCTCTTGCAATGGCTGGAGGACTTATTACTGATTTGAAAATCGGGTATTGGATTGGTTCTACTCCTCGAAATCAGGAGAGATATAAATTTATTGGAATTTTATTATCAGCAGCAGTTGCAGGAGTAGTTATTTTAATGTTGCATGAAACCTATGGTTTTGGCCCGGGTGGACTTGAAGCACCACAGGCATCAGCAATGGCAGCAGTATTAAAGCCACTTATGACAGGACAACCAGCACCATGGTTACTATATCTTGCAGGAGTGATGCTTGCAATAATCCTTGAATTTATTGGTGTCCCACCACTTGCATTTGCCCTTGGTATGTATTTGCCAATTTATCTTAATACTCCGGTTCTGGCAGGTGGTATTATTGCTCACCTAGTTGCAAAAAGCTCTAAAGATGAAAAAATTATAACAAAAAGAAAAGAAAGGGGTACACTCATTGCTTCAGGTTTTATTGCAGGTGGCGCTTTAATGGGTGTTCTTGCGGCATTGATTATTTTTATTGGACAAAAGGTTTATGGAGATGGCTGGACCTTAATTAAAGCTATTGGAACGGATAAATGGGTAGAATCAAGTGGAGCAGAAATATTAGGCTTTATAATGTTTGGTTTATTACTTGTATATTTATATTGGGATTCTAAGAGGGTTAAAGAATAAAATAAGGCAAAGAGGCAGAGAGGCAATGAGTAGGTAAGAAAAGAGCTATTAGTAAATATCTTAAAAATTTCTTTCTCCCTGCCTATTTGCCTCTCTGCCTCCTTGCCTTAACTAATAATAGGAGAAAACGATGAATAATCAAAAAGTTAAAACCATTAAAGCAGCTCAGATGCTTGATGTTAATAGTGGAGAAATA
>JAOZTV010000038.1:4319-5550 GCA_029939015.1 Candidatus Aminicenantota bacterium | reverse complement strand
AAAGGCAGTACGTTTACAGGTTAAACATGGTGCAAAGCTCATTAAAATTTATGCAACAGGTGATGTACTCTCTTTTGCAAAAGAAGCCGGAGCACAGCATCTGACTGAAAAAGAAATGAAGGCAATTGTTATTGAAGCAGAAAGGCATGGGCTTAAAGTTGCAGCACATGCTCATGGAACAGATGGAATTATTGCAGCTATTAATGCAGGGGTGCACTCTATTGAACACGGGTCAATTCTTAATAAGGAAGCTATTAATAAATTAATAGAGAATGATACATTTCTTGTCCCACAATTGCATCTTCATGAAGCAATGGATATATCAAATTTACCTGAACAGATAAGAAATAAAGCAGAATATATTACACCTAAAGTTTTTAAAAGTTTTAAAATGGCCTTAGATGCAGATGTGAAAATGGCATTTGGAACAGATGCCGGAGTCTTTCCTCATGGAGAAAATGCAAAAGAATTTTCTGCTCAGGTAAAATATGGTAAAAAACCTATTGAAGCAATTCGTGGAGCAACACTATATGCAGCCAATCTTCTTGGCTTGCAGAATATAGGAGATATTAAATCAGGTTTTGATGCAGATATAATTGCTGTAAAAGGAGACCCATTAAACAATATTGATATTCTACAGGATGTGGAATTTGTGATGAGAAAAGGGATTGTATATAAAGAAAAAACTAACACCTAAAATGATAAAAATGATAAAAAAAAACCTTATTTTTGATTACTTTTTTCTTACATTTGGCTCGGCTTTGATGGCTCTGGGAATTGGAGTTTTTCTTGTAGATGCAATGGTAGTACCAGGTGGTGTGAGTGGTATTGCTCTTTCAATATATTATATGACAAACAAATTTATTCCTGTGGGACTAACTGTTTGGATTTTAAACATTCCATTGTTTGCCTGGGGATATAAAGAATTAGGACGAAAATTCAGCATAAGAACATTTTTTGGATTAACTTCAAATGCATTTTTCATTGATTTATTCAGAGGTGATATACCTGGATTACGATCAATCTCACTAAACGATTCTCCGACTATTTTGGATTTACAGCAAAAGGATTTCTTATTCCTAATTCTTATTGGTGCGGTATTAATTGGTATTGGACTTGGTATTATGTTTAAATTTAATGGTACTACTGGAGGTACTGCAATAATTGCAGCAATTCTCCAAAAACATTATTCCTTCAAACCAGGACAGATATTTTTAGTTCTCGATTCATT
>JAOZTV010000038.1:0-4219 GCA_029939015.1 Candidatus Aminicenantota bacterium | reverse complement strand
AAATTTGATGCATCTCCTGTTATTGATTCTGATGGGACAGTTCTGGGTATTTCAAAAATGGTTCATATTGCCCAATTTAAAAATTTTTATGAACAGGATTATTACACCCCTTCTGATACTGGGTTTCAGGTATATGATACTTCTTTTGGAAAGATAGGCGTTGTAATATGTTTTGACAGGCATATAACTGAGAGTATCAGGACATGTGTACTTAAAGGAGCAGAAATTATTATTATTCCAACAGCTAATACAAAGGGAGAATCACTCGAAATGTTTGAATGGGAAGTAAGAGTTCAGGCAATGCAGAACGGTGTTTTTATTGCTATGTGCAATAGAGTTGGTAAGGAAAACAATATGACTTTTTGTGGAGAATCACTGGTCATTGCTCCTGATGGATCAGTAATTGCAAACGCTGATGATAGGGAACAGATACTTTATGCAGATATTGATCTCAAAAAAATCAAAATAAGCAGAAAAGACAGGCCATATTTGTCCTTGAGGCGACCAGAGTTATATAAATAACAATGAAATAGACTGAAAAAATATTTCAATTCAGGTTTTATTAACTTTCTCTGTATAAACGGAATGATACAAACAATAGTATAATTACAATAAACAAAAACATTGGACCTATTAATGCAGCATTCATCGGGCCTACCATATTTGCCAACCAGCCGAATAGAAGATGCATTAAAACAAGCATTCCTGCCATATATGTTAATATTATGGAAACTATTCTTTCACTTTTTTCTTTAAATAATAGATTTAAATGATCAAGAACACAGGGAAAAATTATTGACATGGATAGTCCTGTTAATGACAGAAAAATTGGATTATATAAAATCCCTGCAAGATTAAATAAAAGAGATAATATTATTGAGCTAAGTATCAAGCTCTTATTAGAACCAGGAAATTTAATTAAAGAAAATATGACTCTTCCTGAAAGTAAAAAAACAAAAAACAATGATAAATAAAAAGATGCCTCCTGGTTGGTTTTATTAAAAACTTCCTGAGCAATATAGACACTTCTTGATGATATTAAAATCTCAGCTGCAACATAGAGTGAGACAATTAACCCCCAGAGAAGACCATCTCTGAAAAGTATATTATAAACAATTTTATTCTCTTTTTCGATTAGCTTGCCGTTTTCTTTAAATGAGAGTAAACCAAATAATAATGGAAATGCCGAGATAACAAGTATGGCGTACTCCCAGCTAATCTCTGATTCTTTCATAAAGGATATTATAATTGGTGCCAAAAATGAAGCAATTCCATACATTGAATGAAGAAAAGAAAAATATCTTCTCCCATATTTTTTGTTGGCAATATTGCCTATAATAACATTACCTGTTATTCCTATTCCACTAATACCTGCTCCAAGTATAATTGATGACATGATTAATAAAGCATAACTCCCTGCTAATGATGATAATGCCATTGTAGCTGTTCCAGTGAACTGCATAAATAAAAAGAATCTTGAAGATTTAAATACACCAAATCTGAAAAGCCATACTTTTGAAAATAAGTTTGTTATTAATCCAGATAATGAAGCCAGAGTAAAAATTAAGGAACCACGAATAGTATCTATATCAAATGATTGTAGAATATCCGGATATACCGGACCTCTCGAATTGTCTGTGATACCCATTGAAAAAAAAGTTGCAAAGGTAATAAATATTATAAATCTATACACTATTTTTTGTCTCCATAAAATGAATATATAAGAATATATCATAGTATTATGAATGTATAAAGTAATAATGAATTAATAATATTAAATGCAACTTTAGTGTTATTGTTTAAAACAGGTTTTATTATTATAATATAATATTATGATAAATTTAGATAAAATTAATTCAGATGATATATGTATTCTAGGAATACCAACAGATGAGAATTCATCTTTTTTAAAGGGTAGCGCTCTTGCACCTGATAAGATAAGAGAAGCTTATAATTCAGACTCTACAAATAAATGCAGTGAAAATCGCATAGATCTTGGACTAGAAAAAAAAATCAAAGATATAGGGGATTTAGAAATAAATGATTTTTTTTGTGATATTAGTACCTCTGTTCAGAAAACTTTAGACAGAGGTGGTCATCTTTTATCATTAGGTGGTGATCATTCAATAACCTATCCTATTATAGATGCATATAGTAAAAAATATTCAGATTTGAATATAGTTCATTTTGATGCACATCCTGATCTATATGAAAATTTTGAAAATAACAAATTTTCACATGCATCACCCTTTGCACGAATTATGGAAAATAATTTAGCTTCCAAATTGACACAAATCGGCATAAGAACCATGAATCCTACTCAAAAGCTTCAGGTTGATAAATATAATATTAAAGTAGTATCAGCAAGGGATTTTAACTCAATTAATGAATTAAATATTGAAGGACCTCTTTACATATCAATAGACCTTGATGTACTAGATCCAGCTTATGCACCAGGAGTTTCACATTATGAACCCGGTGGTTTGAGCACAAGATATTTACTCAATGCAATACAGGATATTGATGTAGAACTTGTAGGAGCTGATATTGTAGAGTTAAATCCATTAAGAGATCCAACAGGGCTAACAGCAATGGTAGCAGCAAAGATTTTTAAAGAACTCTGTGCTTTATTCTTAAAAAACAGTTGAGAACTATCTCTCCGCTGAATATCTACAAAACCCATAGGATTATTAGATACAAAAAAGAGATTATATATCTACTTAAACATTTTTTGACTTCTCTTGAATATGTTTTTCATATATGCTATAACTAATTTTAATGACGCATTTAACTTTTTTTATTTTTATTGCATCTTTGGTGATTGGTTTTGGAGCAATAATATTAACAAATAATTTATATCAAAAATATAAACATAAATATTTGAAAGTTTTCTTTTATTATTTGATTTTTATGAATGTAGGTTCATTATTAAATACTGTATTAAGATATTTGGATAATATTAATGTCTTAGATGATATTATACAAGAACATTTAGTTTTAGTTGTACTTATTCTTTCCACACTTTTCATAATTGGGACAATTCATTATTTTCTTCATATTATTACTATAAGATTAATTGTTAAAAATGAAATATCAAGAAAATTCAGGAATATTACTTTATTATATATTATTATTACTTTTTTAATAATGTTAGTAACTGACATTTTATCTATTGTCAAAAAAGATATGATTTATTGTATGACATTTCTGAATATTGAAATATACTTTCTTATTTCTTTTCTAATCATTATTATTTATACACTCTTTTTAAAGTTAAAGGATATCTATACAAAAAGTAAAAAAAATGCCTTAAAATATATGGGAATTTTTTATATGACCCTATATTCGATTCATCTAATTGTACAGGCATCAGGTTTTATGGGGACAGATTTTTATATGTTCTATTTTCCTTTTTATTATTTAATTCTTAACGCAGTTCCATTTTTTTTTATAAAAAAATTTTTAATGAATTATCATGGGAATATAATAAGTCAGACTTCTACAGCTGAAGAAATAGAAACAGTATTTAAAAAGTTTAAAATAACAAAGAGAGAAAAAGAAATAATTGGTCTTATTTTAAAAGGTAAAACCAATAACGAAATTGAAGATGAACTTTTTATATCCATTAATACAGTCAAACATCATGTTTATAGTATATATACTAAACTTAAAGTTAAAAACAGAGGACAATTGACCAGTTTATTATCTAAATATCAACAATAGGCAGTAGATTAAAGGTTTCAAAGTTTATATATATACACTAAGTCATGTGTAAAAACAACAATTTTTTTAAATTTAGAGAAAAAGAATAGAAAAAGTTGAAAAATATATATAATAATATTATAATAAATAAGGAGGATATATGGGACTAGCTTTACCTTTGGAGACAATGTCAATTGAAGAAAAAATTGAGACAATGGAACTAATCTGGAATGAGTTATGTTATAGAGCTAAAAGTATCGAATCTCCTCAATGGCATAAAGAAGTATTAAGTAAAAGAGAAGAAGATGTAAAAAATGGAAATGAAGAATTTATCGATTGGGAAATAGCAAAAAAAGATATAAAAAGTAGATTATCAAAAACTAAAGGATGAGGGATATTTTACTATCGATAAAATTATTAAAGATACACCGGACAAATTGTGGGATAGATATAATTCAATCGGGTTTATAGAAAAGGAAAAGTTTATTGATTATTATAAAAACAAAAAAGATGGTGT
>JAOZTV010000573.1 GCA_029939015.1 Candidatus Aminicenantota bacterium | reverse complement strand
TGCATTAATTCCAGTAGAAACTAAAAATACAATTATGATTAATACTATAGTTGATCTTGTCATTATTAAACTCCCATTATCATTATAATCTTAATATGATCTTTTTTCAAATTACAAAATTGTAACTATTCAGCAAAGTATAAGATACCTAATTACCATTATATTCAATAAATATTGGAAGTATTTAATATTAGCTCTATGGCTCAAAGACTAAAATCATCAATGGCATTGTCCATTATATTTTGATTAATTCCAATGTACCGGAGAGTAACTGATGGGGCAGAATGATTAAAAATACTCTGCAAAAGTGCAATATCTTTGTTCTTCTTATAAAAATGATAACCAAAGGTTTTTCTTAAAGTATGAGTACCAATCTCTTTTAATCCTATTTTATTTCCAGCATCTTTAATTATCTTATATGCCATGAAACGTGAGATTGGTTTGTTTCCTTGTCTCGATGGAAATAAATATTCTTGATTTTCTTTAAGCCATACATAATCTGCAATAACAGATTGAATGCTTGGGTTCAGTTTAAATATTTTAGTTTTACCAGTCTTTTCTTCCTGTAGAGTGATATGAATTTTATCTTTCACATCCATGACCTTTAGTTTGAGCATATTCCCTATTCTAAGACCTGTATTTAAGCCTAGAACAAAAAGAAAATAATTTCTATAGCTCTTCTCCTTTAATATCCTCTTAAATTTTTCAATCTGCCCCAAGTCTCTTATAGGTTGTACATATCTCATTTTATATTATCCTTTTTTCTTTTCATAGTGACGGTTCCGCCTGTGGCGGTTCCCTCAATGAGGGTTTGAGTAAACTAATTACTAATTGTTTGACCATTTTTATTTCTTCAGTCTTACTTGTAGCAATAAAAAGAGTTAAAGAAGCAAGTGTCTCATTATTTATTATAGGCATATTGTCTATAAACAACATATTATTAACTTTCAAAAAGTACAAAAAGCAAGCAGCTCCGATCCGTTTATTCCCATCAACAAAAGAGTGATTTTTCACAATAAAGTATAAAAGGTTAGCTGCCTTTTCTTCTATCGTAGGATAAAGCTCCACACCACCAAAGCTCTGCCTTATTTGATTAATAGAGCTTAAAAAGCTTTCATCTTTAGGTTTTGCAAAAACCTGTGAATCAAAGTCCGAATACATATCGTTAATAACACTCATATAATCATTAAAATCGGGATAAACAG
>JAOZTV010000572.1 GCA_029939015.1 Candidatus Aminicenantota bacterium | reverse complement strand
TACCTATTTCAAGTAATAATCCTGAAGCCGAAAATTCTCCAATTCCTATAAAACTGGTCAGTATTTCTAATTCTTCACTATGAGTCTTTTTCATTGATTGATATAGAGATTCTTTTTGAACTTTTAACATTTTTATTAATAATATGAGATGTTCTACAATTTGTGTTATTGTTGAAGCCGCTACGTCAGCATTTAAAGACGCTACGCTTTTTTTAGCATCTTCTTTAAGAAGTGTTGCTTTTTCTTCTGTTATATAAGGTATTTTAGATATAGATTTAATTGATGCTCTTGACAGCTTTTTAGCTGTTGGATACTTTAAAATAAGTTTTAAAAACCACTCAGGCTTCTTTGCTGTGTTATATTTCAAGAGTTGAGGGTGGATTACATATAATTCCTTCTCTAATAGGTTTTTAATCTGTGTGGACTGTTTTGTTAAAACTTTTATATATGTCCATTGCTTTTTTAAGCTTTCATCTTTAATATCTTCATTAAATCTGATCTTCTTTTTGTTTCTAATTAAAAATTCGCATATACTTATGGCACTAACTTTATCAGTAGTTATTTTTTTTTGAGATGATTTAATATAAAAATGAACTCCAATTGGATTTAGTCTGGTCAACCTAATTTTATGTTTTTTGTTTTCATTCTCAACCAAATCAAAAAATAATTTAAACCAATTATTCTCATATCCACCAGTACTCTCTAAAGCAACATATAGCATTAGCTCTGGATCTTCAAAAAGAACATCAATAACTTTTCTCAATTGAGTATGACCAGTTGGTGTGTCATCCAATTGAAAATTTTTCAAAACAACATTTTCGTCAGAATCAAGAATTACAAAATCACAATAACCTTTACTTGCATCTGAACCCATAAATAATTCTTTCACAATAAACCTCCTTATAAGTCTAATTTTCTTAATTTTCAGGCTTAAACAGTCTTGTAAATGCGGTGTCTTGCACCAAGTTATTACTCGATTTCTGCCTGAATAAAGGGGAGAAACTGACACACGGTATCAAAGACAAAATGTATGACTCATATATTCTATCAAGTACCAAGACACGAACCTCCTCACTCTTTCAGAATAACAAAAACAAAATTTATTGTAAATATTTTGTTTCTATTTTGCAAAAAAAAATGTCCGGGTCTTACATTTAATATATACATCATATTAAATACTTAAAACCCTTAAAGAACATCATACAAGG
>JAOZTV010000571.1 GCA_029939015.1 Candidatus Aminicenantota bacterium | reverse complement strand
AAAGAAAATTAAAAATAAAATCAGCAAAGTTATAAAAAAAAAAAAAAAATTATTGAAACACCTGAATCTAAATTTATTAAGAATAATCAACTTGAAACATTACAAAACATATCAACTGCTAAATATTTTAAAAAAGGTATTACAACTAATAAATTTATTAATCTTTTAGAGTCGCAGTATGGTATAGTAAAAATGAAAGACCTAATCAATTATAAAATGATTGATGATGTTTTAAATAATTTGGATAATATATTAACTGATAGGAAATGGAATATTATTAATTGGATACAGCAGTATCATAGACGCATTTCATATAAAGGAGATTTTATATTATTATCTGAAATATATAAAAACCCTGAATTCAAATTATTTATTGATGAATGTCATAAAGAGGATATATTTGATTTAAGAGACTTAAGTAGTATGAAACTTGGGGAGTTATTAAAAAAGCATAATCATATAAAAAAACAGGTACTTTCAATTTTTTATAAGTCTTATGAAAAATACAATTTGAATGTACTTGATTTCAATAAGACATCTATCCCCTTTTATGATATTTTTTATAAACGAATTTTAAATAATACTAGCTTTAGTGATTTAGGCAAGGAATGTGGGTTTTCTAAACAGAGGATGAGCCAATTAGAACAACAATTTCTTAAAAAATTTAGTTATTATTTTTTAGTAGTTGAAGATTATTTAATTAATAAAATATCAGAAGGAAAAGAGGGTATAATTATTGTTTTTGGCTCTGTAAATCTAAAAGAAATATACAAAAATGATAAACATATAGATATAATATTCACACATTTTATTCAAAAAGGACTTACTGAAAAGATAAAATATTTTGATGATATTAATAAATTTATAATAAATGGGGATATCGAGAAAACAAAATCTATTTTAAAAAAACTTGTCAAAGAATCGTTTGATGAAGATATTATTGATATTAACGAGGCAAATTTTGAAGAATTGCTCTGGGCTTATGATTTATCTTATTTGGTTGCAGACGATTTAGGTATATTTCTTCAAAATAATAATTGGACAAGGTATGGTAATTGTTTTTTAAAAGGTTTATTTACAAGAGACAAAATATTAAAAGTTGTAATGCCCTATTTTAAAGACGGAATTCTTCTTGATAAAGATGGGCTTGAAGAAATTAGACAACAAATACTTAAAAAATTTGGTGTTAAAGTATTAGATATCTCAGAC
>JAOZTV010000037.1:9834-14993 GCA_029939015.1 Candidatus Aminicenantota bacterium | reverse complement strand
GTATGAATTAGGTTTTATTTTTAAATATAAACTGTTATAATAATTATATGAAAAAAACTATTATTTTTATTTTATTTGTATTATTATCAATCCCTGCCATCAATCAGGAAACTGATCAAAGTACAGATAAAATTAAAAATGAATTTGGGGATGTATTTGATAGAAGAGATGATGATGAAAATTATCCCGATAATGAAGATGTAAAAATGTATAAGGAAGAAAATAATCTGATTCCTCTTACAAAAAAACAGAAAATAGTATGGGCTTTCCGTACGGCAAAAGAAGACCCTTTTATCTAAATGATTAAAAAATATCCCTGGCATTTCGTTTATCTTATATTTATTATTATAAGTTTAACCAATATAATGCAAAAATTAAGATGGATTTCATTAACAGACAATATAGTTTGGGAATTAACAGAAATTGAAAAAAATGACTCAAGACTTGTTTGTAAGAACTCGCCAAAAGGGAGCTATATAAAAAAAGGCGATATACTCTATAATATTAACTTATATCCTATAAAAAACCATATTGATTTGAAAAGAGTTACTTATAAACTCAATTCTAATAAAATGACGGCAAAATACACAGTTGAACGAAATGAACTTGATAAAACACAGGTTGTTGATATTAATAGAAAATACACCCCCTCTTATTATTATCTTATGGTCTTTTCTGGGATAATTTTTGTTTTATTAACTTTAAACATTCTTAATATAAATCTAAAACAGGCAGACATCATTAAAATTCCCAAAATCTTCCATCTTTTAACCCTATCATTTTCAGGCATGCTTGTGCTTTCACCCACAAACTCATATTTATTAATAGATTTTGTAATACTTTTTTTTGATAGAATAGCTTTCTTGTTTTTTCCTGCATTTTTATTATTTTTTGCCTTATACTACCCTATAAAATCTCCAATTTTAAGATTTTTTAACCAGCAAATACTTCAAAAAATTATTTTCATTATTCCCATAATACTTTTACTCTTTTACACTTATTATATTTTTAACAGCTATTTAAGCACTACACCTGAAACAATATCATTAATAATCAATAAATTCAGGAATGTTTTTACTGATTATTTTTCAATCTATTTATCATTAAGCATAATAATTTTTCTTATATCAGCCACATATTTCATTATCAGAACCAAAAGATATAAAGCATCTATTTTATTATTCAGTCTTATAATTGGACTTTCAGCGTTTTTAATTTTAAATATTTATTTTATGAAGATTTTAAATTATTCTTTTGTACTTTTAACTGTCTTAATTTTTATACTACCATTGATCCCAATAGGACTCGCATATTATATTGGAATAAACAAAATACCACTAATTAATAAAATCATTCAAAAAACTACCGGTTTAGCTTCAATTTTCCTTTTTATATTTGGAATATACTTTTTTCTTGGAACAAATATAGAGCAAAACAAGGTAGTTGGAATATTCTGGTCAATAACTGCTATCCTTACGGCAGGTTTGATATTTAAGCCTATAGAGGGAACTATACAGAATAGTATTGAAAAGATATTTTCAAGAGGAAGTTATAATTTTAAGGTTCAACTAACTGAGCTAATTACCTCTATCAGGACAGAAAAAAATCTCGTTGCTCTATCAAAGAGTGTTTTGGATGCAATAAACAAAGGATTTAAAGTAAAACATAGTTCTTTAATTGTTTTTCATAAGAAAAACACTTTTCATTCATTTCCGTTAAATAAAAGAATTTCTATCTCCGATAAATTCATCAGAGATCTCAGCGAGTCTATTTCACCTCTAATGCTTACAAAAGAGCAATTCAAACAAATATATCCAAAAGATTCAACTAAGAATAGATTAGGTGATTGCAATCAGTTTTTCCCCCTTATTTCAAATAATAATTTAATTGGCTTAATTGCCCTTGGTCTGAAAGATGATAATGATTTTTTGTCATCTTATGAATGGGATCTAATATATAATATTTCATCATCACTGACAATATCTGTTGAAAACGCTCTATTATACAGTCAACTACAAAATCAAATCAAAGAGATAAATCTTCTAAAAGAATTTAATGAAAACATCATTGAAAACCTTAATTTTGGTGTTATAGTTATTTCAAGGTTGAATATCATTAGAGCATGGAATAAGTTTATGGAAAAAAAATTTATTACTCTAGGAAAAGACGCCATAAATAAGAAAGCTCTCTCGATTTTTGGTGGAGAAGTATGGAAAAAAATATCAAGTGGTAAAAAGGAGAGATCTTCAACTTTGAATAATATAAATATATCAATTAATAATATTGAATTAATTTTTGATATTCACATATCATCATTAATTGACAATAATAATAAAGACATTGGTTCAATCCTAGTATTTGAAGATAGAACAGAAAAAAATCTAATATTAAACCAACTTATTACAACAGAAAAGATGGCTTCCATTGGTCTGCTTTCAGCAGGAATTGCACATGAAATAAATACGCCATTAACCGGCATTTCATCCTACTGCCAGATTATCCTTGATGAACCTGAAAATGAAGAAAACATATCGTTAGTTTCAAAAATTCAGGAACAGGTTATCAGAGCAAATAAAATCACAAGAACCCTGCTTGATTTTTCAAGACAAAAAGGAGAGGTACCTGTAGAATTAAACATTAACAATATAATTGAAGAAAGTATCGCATTGATAGAGCATAAACTAAAAAAGAAGAATATATTAATAAAAAAAGATTTAGATACAAATTCACTTTTTCATGGATTTCCAACTCGTCTTCAACAAATGATAATAAATCTTTTAATAAATGCAAGTGATTCAGTTAATAAGGATAATGGTATTATTACAATCTCGACAATAGAAACAATCAAAAACATTATCATTAATATTAAGGATAATGGTTCAGGAATTGACAATGATAATATTAAAAAAATATTTGAACCATTCTTCACCACAAAAGAAAAAGGACATGGAACTGGTCTAGGATTATCAATTATATATAATATTATTAGAGAGCATTATGGAGATATAA
Organism: Candidatus Aminicenantota bacterium; assembly: GCA_029939015.1. GTDB lineage: Bacteria > Acidobacteriota > Aminicenantia > UBA2199 > UBA2199 > JAOZTV01. Next base: position 11,984 of record JAOZTV010000037.1, on the reverse strand, counting down.
AAGTTAATAGTGTTAAAGATGTAGAAACTGTTTTTTCAATAACTTTCCCTAAGATAAGTCCTTTAAGGAGGATTAAACTATGACCAATAAACCAAAAATACACCTTGTTGACGATGAATATATTATCCATGACATTATAAAAAGAATATTTAATCCTGATGAATATGAGTTAATTATCTCTGAAAATAAACATGGGGCAATTACAAATCATACTATTGATGTTGACGTTGTTATTATGGATCTGATGATACCGGGAACATCAGGCATTGAAATTTATAAAGAATTAAAAAAATCAGACCCTGAAATTAAAGCAATCTTTTTAACTGCCTTTGGCACAATTGATACAGCAATAGAAACAATAAAACTTGGAGCATTGGATTATCTGCAAAAACCATTTAATAATATTGATCTCAAACATAGAATTAACAGAATTATTAAAGAAAAAGACACAGTAAAAGAAAACATCCAATTAAAAAAAACGCTTAACCAAAGGTTTAATTTTGGTAATATTATTGGAGTGAGTAAGGCATTAAAAAAAACCTTAGACATAGTTGAAAGTGTTGCAAAATCTAATTCAACAATTTTGATAACAGGTGAGAGCGGAACAGGAAAAGAACTTATTGCAAAGGCAATATACTTAAATTCAAAAAGAGTAAAAAGACCATTTATTTCGTTTAATTCAAGCAATATTCCTGAAACCTTATTTGAAAGTTTACTCTTTGGACATAAAAAGGGTTCTTTTACAGGTGCACATATGGATAAAAAGGGAGCATTTGAAGAGGCAGATAAGGGTACTATTTTTTTTGATGAGATATCAAATATCAGCGTTGATATTCAAGCAAAAATATTGAGAGTATTACAGGAAAAAGAAATACAGCCACTTGGAAGCAATAAGGCTTTTAAAGTTGACGTAAGAATTATTGCAGCAACCAATGTTGACTTAAGAGAGAAGGTGAAAAAAAATGAATTTAGAGACGATCTTTTTTTCAGACTCAATGTAATTGATGTATCACTTCCTTCTTTGAGAGAAAGAAAGGAAGATATACCATTACTCATTTCTCATTTTTTAGACAAATATAATAGTGAAAATGAAAAAGATATAAATATAATACCTGAAAAATTTATGAAATTTATGATTGATTATAATTGGCCGGGAAATATAAGAGAATTGGAAAATGCAATTAATAGAGCTGTTCTTTTAAGCTCCGGTAAAGAGCTTGATTATAACGCACTACCTTATGAAATTACTAATTTTAATCCCGAGTTTGACACAAATATGGAAAATGATTTTAATACTCAGGTTGATTTGTACAAGAAAAAATTAATAAAAAGATCATTAAATGAAAATAACTGGATACAAAAAAAAGCAGCTACAGCTTTAGGTTTAAAGCCAACAACATTTTCAGAATTAATGAAGCGATTAGAAATAAATAAATAGGAAAAATAGGAAAATAATTATGGAAAAAGAAAACAATACTAACACAACAGAAAAAAAAAATGATAAGACAATTGGATTACAAAAATTTTTACAGGATGCCGGATATGATAATAGAAGAAATATCAGAAATTGGATAAACACCGGTAAAATTATAGTTAATAGTAAAAAGGTTAAAGACCCTAACTTTCTGATTGACCCTGTAAAAGATAAAATTATGCATGGGGATAAGAAGCTAAAATTAAGGATAGAAAAGAAACGATATTATATTTTTAACAAACCTTATGGTGTAGTTGCAACACTTTCAGATCCTGAAGGTAGAGTAACGCTTGCTGAGTATATTAAAAAAATCAAAACAAGAGTTTATCCTGTTGGAAGACTTGACTTTCATTCAGAAGGTCTAATACTTCTAACAAATGATGGTGATTTGACAAACTTTATAATTTCTCCAAAAAATAAAATACCAAAGGTATATTTAATCAAGGTTAAAGGTATTCCTGAAAATGAATTACAAAAAAAAATGAGAACCAAAGGCGTTATAATTGATAAGGTTAGAGTTAAACCTCTTCAAGTCAGTTTCGTTAAAAAAACAGGTAAGGGTAATTCATGGTTAAAGGTAACTATTATAGAAGGAACAAAACATATTGTCAGAAAATTATTTATGTATTCAGGACATCCAGTTGATAAATTAAAAAGAACAATGATTGGTAATATT
>JAOZTV010000037.1:0-9824 GCA_029939015.1 Candidatus Aminicenantota bacterium | reverse complement strand
TCCTTCCCGGACATTATAAAGAATTAACAATTGAAGAAATTGAGAGTTTTAAGAAAAAATATAACTTCAAATAGATATAATAATGAAAGAAATAGATAAATTATTAGAAATAATTGAGCAGTTAAGACATCCCGTGACAGGATGTCCATGGGACTTAAAGCAGACACCGGAAACCTTGAAAGAATACATAATTGAAGAGGCACATGAATTAACAGAGGCGATTGATCTTGGCAAAAAAGACAAGATAATTGAGGAAGCTGGAGATTTACTCTTACAGGTTGTTTTAATATCTCAAATATTTAAAGAAAAAGGTGCTTTTCAATTAAAAGATATAGCCAATGAATTGATGGACAAATTGATAAGAAGACATCCTCATGTATTTGGAGATGTAAAAGTCAGTTCAGCTGAGGAAGTAAAGGCAAATTGGGAAAAAATTAAGAAAAACGAAAAACAAAATAAAAGTATTCTCTCAGATTATCCTGATTCAATGCCACCGCTTCAAGTTTCAAAAAGGATTTCAGAACAGGCATCAAGTGTTGGGTTTGACTGGGACGATCCTCTAAGGGCTCTTGAAAAAGTTGAAGAAGAAATTGCTGAATTAAAAATCGAGATAATTAACAAAAATAACAAAAATTGCACTGAAGAAATTGGAGATTTAATATTTGCAACAGCAAATGTATCAAGATTATTAAAAATCAATCCTGATATAGCTTTAAGAAATGCAAATAATAAATTTAAGAAACGATTCAGATTTATTGAAAATAAGCTTAAAGATGATAAAAAAGAAATGTCAGAAACTTCTTTAGATAAATTGGAAGCAATCTGGAAAGAAGCAAAAATAAACGAAAAAGGGGACAAAAATGGTCAATAAAATAAAAAAAACAGAAATAAATCAGACAGAACATTTTTTGTTTTTTTCAAAGAATACTATACTTTCTTATAATCTAAATAAATTTATAGATCATAATTCAGAAACTCTTCATATCTCAACAATCGAAGAAAAAAGAAAATTATCTCATCACTTAAATAAGGTTAGATTAAGTTCAAATAGTAGAAAAGAACAAATTAAGTCAAGTCATCTTAACGGAATGATGCTTATTTTGGAAACATTACTCTATGTCTTTCATAAATATCAAAAGGAAAACCCTGCTTATAATATCAATAAAGCAAGCGATAGTATAAAAAAGAAAATTGGTAAAAATGAATTTTCTCAATCAATAAAATTTTTCAACGATGAATTTTTCAGAATATCAAATAATAATATCCAAAAAAATAAAATTAAAGATACAAATTTAACTATTGCAAATATTGACCAGATAATGACAGAAGAGCTTTTATTTTTATGGCTTGCAAACTCAAACCCTGCTTTTTCTATATTTACAGATATGTTCAACGATCAGGTTCTATTGGAAAACTCAAATTATGATGATATTATTTCAAATATAAAACTTTTTTTCAAGGATACTCCAGGTTATTCAGACAATAAAACAAATATTATTGACCTCTTATTAGAACCTGCAAAAAAATTCCCGAATTCTATATTTGAGCAGTTAAACTATATCAGAAAAAACTGGGGAGATATCCTTGGAGATTATATGATAAATCTACTAACAGGAATGGATCTAATAAAAGAAGAAGAAAAATTCAGCTTTGGTGGTCCTGGTAAACAAGAAGTTTTATCCTATAATGAAGTAAATCTAAGTGAGGAAAGGGAAAAATTCAGTCCTGATAAAGACTGGATGCCAAACCTTGTTTTACTTGCTAAAACTGTCTATGTCTGGTTGTTTCAACTATCAAAAAAATATAATTATACTATTGAAAGAATAGATCAAATACCTGACGAAGAGCTTGATGAAATAGCAGCTACTGGAATAACAGGTTTATGGCTGATAGGAATCTGGGAAAGAAGCAAGGCTTCAAAAAAAATCAAACAAATTTGTGGTAATCCTGAAGCTATATCATCTGCCTATTCAATATTTGAATATAAGGTTTCTGAAGAACTTGGTGGTGAGGCGGCAATTGATAATTTAAAATACCGTGCTGAACAACGTGGAATAAGGCTTGGCGCAGATATGGTTCCCAATCACATGGGAATTGATTCGCCGTGGGTCATGGATAATCCGGATCATTTTATACATCTTGACCACTGTCCCTACCCTTCACATACTTTTGACGGGCCTGACCTTTCTCCACGGGAAGATATAGAAATAAAAATTGAAGATCATTATTATGACAGAACAGATGCAGCTGTTGTCTTTAGATTAACAGATAAAAAAAACAATTCAACAAAATATATCTATCATGGTAATGACGGAACAACAATGCCATGGAATGATACAGCTCAACTGAATTATCTTAACCCGGAAGTTCGTGAGGCTGCAGTTCAGACTATATTAAAAGTTTCAAAGAAATTTCCTATTATCAGATTTGATGCTGCAATGACTTTAACTAAACTACACTACCATAGATTATGGTTTCCAGAACCCGGTTCAGGTGGAGACATTCCAACGAGATCCGAAAACGGAATGTCCAAGGGTGAGTTCTCAAAAATAATGGGTGAAGAATTTTGGAGTGAAGTAGTTAGAAGAGTTGCAGAAGAGTCTAATGATACACTTTTATTGGCAGAGGCATTCTGGTTAATGGAGGCATATTTTGTAAGAACCCTTGGAATGCATAGGGTTTATAATAGTGCCTTTATGAATTTTCTTAAAGACGAGGACAATGCTCAATTCAGAACTTCAATAAAAAATACAATTGAATTTAATCCTGAAATTTTAAAAAGATTTGTTAATTTTTTAAATAACCCTGATGAGGAAACTGCTGTAGTTCAATTTGGCAAGGATGATAAATATTTTGGAGTAACAACACTTGTTGCAACTCTTCCCGGACTTCCAATGTTCGGTCATGGACAGATTGAAGGCTATTCAGAAAAATATGGGATGGAATATAAAAGACCTTATTGGGACGAAACCCCTGATGAACAGATAATAAAAAGACATCAAAGGGAAATATTCCCAGTACTAAAGAAAAGACATCTATTTTCAGGTGTCAAGAATTTCAGACTTTATGATTTCTATTTACATAATAGCAATGTAAATGAAAATGTTATAGTCTATTCAAATAGATTTAATAATGAAGCCTCCTTAGTCATCTATAATAATAAGTTTGAAAACACTGCAGGCTGGATAAACATATCATCACCATTTCTGAAAATTGATGAGAAAAGCAATAAGGAAATGGTAAATGAAAACTTGTCTTATAGCCTCGGTTTAAACCCAAAGAAAAATAGATTTGTAATATTTAAAGATTTCATAACAGGTTTAGAATATATTAGAAAAACTGATGATATAAACCAGAATGGGCTTTTTATAGAACTACAAGCATTCAAATATCATGTTTTCTTAAACTTTACAGAAGTAGATGACACAGAAAATGGTGTTTATTCAAAACTTACAGAAGTTTTAAATGGAAAAGGAGTAAAAAGTATAGATGATGCAATGTCAAATCTTATATTTAAACCTCTAATTGATAAGATTAATGACCTTGTATATAATCTTATAGATAGTAAAAAAAGAAAAAACCAAGAGGAAATAATTGATAATACAATTACAGAAATTTTGAAAACTGCAAAAGAAATAAATAATTCAAATATAGATATTTCTATATTAAGCAAAGAATTTCTTAATGAGTATAATTTATTTGATATTGCAAAACTTCATTTAAAATCGTTAACTTCATTTAATGATAAAAAGAGTCTAACAATATTCTTATTATTGTCAATAACAGAGAAACTTGAATACATAATTGATAGTAAAGCGATTAATAATTGGATAATTAAAGAAATAATTAAGAGTACTTTCTTAAAACTCAAAATTAAAGATGATAAATCAAATAATACTGAATTATTATTCAGGGCAATTTTAATTTACAAAAAAACCTTAATTAAGATAAAAGAAAAAAAATCTGAATTGAGTACAAAAAATATAATTGATTTGCTTTCTGAGCCAATAATAAGAGCATTTCTTGGTGTAAATATTTATAATGAGATTGAATGGTTTAATAAAGAGCAGGCAGAGGAATTTCTAAATTGGGCATTATTAATTTCTACCTCCAATGTTTTAATTGGAAGTGATAAAAAGCTTAAAGCAAAAGATAAAGAAAAAATCAAAAAGTATGAAGAAAAAGCTCAATTAGTAAAAGAAGCAATATCACGTTCAAAATACCATTTTGATTTATTATTAAAATATATTGAAGGGTATAGTTTTAAAGTAATAGGCAATGAGGCAGGGAGGCAAAGAGGCAATGAGTAGTACACTGAAAAAAATATTTATAGATATCTTATTATTAAAAAGATATCTACTAAGCCCTCACTCTCTGCCTCTCTGCCTCTTTGCCTCTCTGCCTCTTTGCCTACATATATAATATGGATATTAGAAAGGTATGTGTTTATTGTGCGTCTTCTACTAAGGTTGACAGGAATTATTATACAGAAGCAAAACTGCTAGGGAAAGAATTGGCTGAAAATGGTATTGAAACTATATATGGAGGCGGTTCTGTTGGACTAATGGGACAACTTGCAGATAGTGTATTAGAAAATGATGGTAAAATAACCGGTATTATCCCCCACTTTATGCAGGAACTTGAATGGGGTCATAAAGGTCTTACAAAATTAATTCTCGTTAATGATATGCATGAAAGAAAAAAGAAAATGATAGAAAATACAGATGCAGTAATTGCTCTTCCGGGAGGCACAGGTACTTTAGAGGAACTTTTTGAGGCAATAACAATGAAGAGATTAGGACTATACTTATCTCCTATTATACTTGTAAATACCAATGGATTTTACAAACCTTTAATAGAAATGTTAGAAAAAATGGTTAATGAAAATTTTCTCCGAAGGGAACACCTAAAAATGTGGACAGTAGTAAATAATGCAAAAGATATAATTAAAACAATCAAAACAATTCCACAATGGGATAAAAATGCAATAAGCTTTGCAGCAGTTTAAGATTTTTTAAATTGAGATGGTGTTATTCCACTTAGGTCCTTAAAAACACGATTAAATGTAGAAAGTGAATTAAATCCAGAGTCAAAAGCGATTTTAATCAATTTATCATTAGATGTATTTTTTTTTTTTAAAAGTTTTTTTGCCTCATTTACCCTATAATTATTAATAAAACGATAAAAGTTTGAATCGATGTTTTCATTAATAACCTGAGATAATTGATGTACTGGCAGTTTTATTTTTTCAGCTAATTGCGGTAAGGTTATCAGAGGATCCATATAAAGTTTTGTTTTTTCCATCATTAACAATAATTGCTCTTTTATTTCTACGCCGTCTGTTATTTGCAATCCAGTTTTTTTATATTTTATTTTTTTCTTTTCAATTATTGCATGAAGTTGTAAATCAAAAATTTCAGGTTGACTTAATCCACGGTAAGCTATAGAAAAAATAAAGAGTGCTAATAAAAAAAAAGACATTGCATTATCCAATCTATTTTTTATAAATTCATAAGGCAATAAACTTTGTAAACTAACTGAAATCAACCACATAATAATTAAAAGAATGACTAAATCCCTTATCCAAATTAAGCTAACTTTTCCAAGGTATGAATATGATTTTCTTATCTTTAATGCATGATTTTTAAAAAGTTTTAAACATAGTAATATATATATAAAGATTTGAATAAAAATAATAACCATTGAAAATATAGAAAAGATTGAAGATTGAAAATAAATATTATTAAAATAATTTTGAAGCGCATTCTTAGAAATAAAAAAAACAGAAGAATAAAGAATAAATGACAATCCTAATGGTGTAAAATGCAATAGTTCTTTACCATTAAGTCTAAATTGCATTATTGTTAAAGATTTTATATAAAAATAAAGGAGTGGGCCAAAGCTAAAAGGCAAAGAATTAAAAAAAGGTGATAACCACCAGAGTTTAATATAAATACCTGAAGACACATATATTGAACCAATTAAACCAATAGAAAAAGCAAAAACCATTAATGCTAAAATACGATTTGCACTTTGATTTTGTTTTTTTGCATACAAAATAAATGAAAGAATTATTCCATGAATTGCAGCAAAAGAATTGACATAGATGAAAATGTTTATATAGGACTTCATCAGATTATATTATATTATAAATAAAAAAAAATGTAAATTAAGAATATTCACTCCTTATCTTATAAGCTGATAAGAATTTACATTAAAAACCAATTATTCTAAATTCACCTCATGGAAAAACAAAACTATTATGAGGAAAAAGGAGAAAAGTAATGAATGTAAAAAGAAGTAAAGTATTCACAATAGTAACATTTATATTATTGTTATCTGTAAGTGTTTTTTTAGAAAGTAAAGAAATAAGCAAAAAATTTGGATCTATAAATGGAACTTTAATTGAAAGCACAAGCCGTCATCCACTACCGGGAACAGAAGTTCTAATAGTCGGTACAAAAAGAATAACCTTAACTGATGAAGATGGAAAATTCAGTTTAAGCAATATACCTGTGGGAACTTATTCACTTAAATTTAGCCTTGATGGAATGAAACCTCAAATTCAAACAGATATTATTATTAAATCAAGTAGAACTTCTGTTGTTAATGCAAAAATCCAACTAATCAGTCTTTTGAATGAAACAATTACAGTTACAGCTAATTATTTTAATCAGGAACCAGATCAACCTACAAATACCGTAAATTTTTCAAATGAGGAAATCAGAAGGGCACCAGGTACTGGAGGAGATGTCAGTCGAATTATTGCAAGTTTGCCAAGTATTGCTCAAGTAACCGATCAATCAAATAATCTGGTTGTAAGAGGTGGAAGTTCACATGAAAATCTTTTTATAATTGACAACATTCAGATCCCAAATATAAATCATTTTCCATTTCAGGGTTCAGGTGGTGGAGCAGTATCTCTAATTAATGTTGACTTCATTGATGATGTAGAATTTTTTGCAGGAGGGTTCTCGCCAATCTATGGAGACAGGCTATCTTCTGTTATGAATTTAAGCTTTAGAGAAGGAAACCGTGAAAAATTTAATGGACAATTAACCTTGGATTTCACAGGTGCTGGTTTAAATATTGAAGGACCAATTCCTGGAAAAAAAGGAATGTCACAAGGTTCATGGATGTTATCTGCCAGACGTAGCTATATTGATCTTTTGAGCAATATTATGGACACTGGAGCCGATATTAAATACAGTGATATCCAAGGTAAAATTGTTTATGATTTATCAGCAAGAAGTAAATTAACATTATTAGGAATTGTAGGCTCAGATAATAGTACCGTCTCACACGAAAATGCAATTGATCAAGGCGAGACTCTCTTTGGAATTACTAAAAACCAGGAACACACAATTGGCTTGAACTGGTTCTGGATGTGGAGCGATAAGGGATACTCAAATACTTCAATATCCAATACTAAAACTAAATTTGATTATAATTTTAGAAAAACAGCTACAGATACACTTTATTTAGATAATTTATCAGAAGATGAAAGCTTTCATATAAGAAATGTCAATCATTTAAATCTCAGTTATAATCAAAAAATTCAATTTGGTTTTGAAGTACATCATTATAAAAGCAAATATAATTATTTTACTGCTTCATACATAGATTCACTTGGACAACAAATAGATGAAACAAAAAAGGACATTAACATAAAAGCAAACAAAGCTTCACTTTTTTTTAACTACTCATTAACAGTCTTTTCAAAACTTTCATTTAACCTTGGATTAAGGACTGATTATTTTTCATATACAGGAAAAACTACATATTCTCCTAGAAGCACAATAATATTAAACATATCAGATCGTACAAGTTTATCTGCATCTTTGGGTATTTTCAAACAAAATCTTCCATTACTATTATTATATCAAAATGAAAAAAATAAAGAGTTAGAAGATCCTTCAACACTTCAATACTCTTTAGGTTTGAATCATATCTTTGGAGATTCAATTAAATTAAATGTTGAAGCATATTATAAAAAATATGAACATTTCCCAGTTGATCCACAACAACAATCATTATGTTTATTAGATAATATCTTTGGCTTTTCACTTTTTGGTGACAATCCCCTTTCAGACAAAGGTAAAGCATCTTCTTATGGTGTTGAATTTACTCTACAGAAAAAATTAAAAGAAAAACTTTACGGAATGATAAGTGGTTCTTTATTTAGTACCAGATATAGAGATTTAAATGGTAAATGGTATAATCGTATTTTTGACAATCGTTATATTTTTGCTATACAGGGTGGCTATAAACCAAATCAAAAATGGGAATTTTCTTTAAAATGGACAATTGCAGGTGGAAGACCCTATACCCCTTTTGATATTACATTATCAGAACAGGCAAATTCTGGTATATTTGATCAAGCCCAAATAAATTCCAAACGAATGCCTGCCTATCACTCTCTTAACCTAAGATTTGACAGACGCTTTTATTTTAACAAATCTAACCTGACAATGTATCTCTCAGTATGGAATGTATATAATAATAAAAATGTAGCAAGCCGTTATTGGAATGAAATTGAAAATAAACCTGATTATAGTTATCAATTTAGTACCTTGCCAGTATTTGGTATTGAATTTGAATTTTAAAATATATTTTGGGGGCATCGTTCCCCTTTTATATACTAAATAATAAATATTTAATTTAATTATTTTTATTGATTTTTTTTTTTATTTACTTTAATATATAATTTAATTTAATAAAAGGAGAGTATAATGAGACAAACAAAATTAATTATTTCAGTTTTTTTAATTCTAATCTTTACTGTAATGGGTTTTTCAGCTAAATTTAAAATTATTAACACAGATTTACTTAAAAAAAAACTAGACAGCAAAAGTGATTTAGTTTTAATTAATTCTCTTCCAGCTCCAAGGCATAAAATGGGATATATTGCGGGTTCAATAAATATTCCAGATGGATTATTTGATAAAATGATTGATAAACTACCAAAAGACAAATCTAAAATGTTGGTTTTTTATTGTTTAGGTCCCAAATGCATTTTCTCATTTAATTCAGCTAAAAAGGCAATTAAACTGGGATATTCGAATGTATATGTCTATAGAGAAGGTATTCCTGCATGGTCAAAAAAAGGATATCCTCTAAAAGTTGAGTTAAAACTTAAAAAAGTTCCAATGAAGTATATTCCAGCTGAGAGTGTTAAAGATAAATATGACAAATTTTATATTATTGATGTAATGTATGCAAAACATTTTAATAAATATAATTTTACAAATGCAATTAATATCCCTCTTGACTTCATTGAAGAAAATCTAAGTAAATTTCCTAAAGATAAAACTATATTAATAATTGATCATGCAAATAAACTCGATAAAATTGCCTGGTGGTTACTAAGTAAAGCTGGATTTAAAAATGTAGTTGGTCTTAAAGGTGGAAAACTAAATTGGCTAAAAAAAGGGTATCCTTTTAATAAAAAATAATTTTTCTGATTTAGTTGATATTTATTATTATAATACTATAATAGTATAATGAAAGATAATTATAATTTTATTAAAAATTTGAAAATTAAGACTAAACTGTTAATATTTTCTATACTAATTATTTCAGTAGTAATTTACATTGGTGTATCAGTAGTAATTAAGCTTAAAGAAGTTAAAAAACAAGTTTTGTTTCTACAAGAAGAAGTCTATCATATTAACGATGTGATGTCTAAAATCAAAGAAAAATATAATAGGATAAATTCATATTTTAATGAAGATATTTCAGGTGGAGTTTCTGCAAATATTGAAAATGTTGATAAATTAAAAACCGATACAGTTTCTCTTATTTTAAAGTTAAATAAAATTACA
>JAOZTV010000275.1 GCA_029939015.1 Candidatus Aminicenantota bacterium | reverse complement strand
TAATAAAAGAAATGATAAATATAAAAATAAAAATCATTATGATATAGAAGTTATTTTTACTTTTGCTACAGATTAAAACAATGTCATTTTTAATTATTGCTTTTAAATCATTTTGCTCAAGGAAAACCACAAATGCCTGATCTAATGGAATATTATAAATTATACTTGTAATTATAGTCTTTTCAATATTTGGAGAAACCGAGATACTTTGATTGAATTTTATACTAAATTGTTTGACTATAGTTAAGAAATTTACATTAATAAATTCAAAGTTTACGATTTCTCCAAAATATTTTTTTTGTTCTAAATTATCTAAGAATTCCTGAGCAGAAATACTTTGGTTTTTTGGTGTCTTCTGCTCAAGTGTACTATAACCATTTATAAAGCCTGTTAGTATTATAAGGCTAATTATAACAAACAGTATATGTCTTGTTTTTTTATAGTACATTATTCTCATTGAGTTAAAGTTAATTATAATACAAAAACAGATAATTTTAAAATCATAGCTTTTTTTATTTGAATACCCTGTCTTTAATAATAAGTGTCTCACCCTCTAATTCAACGATAAGGTCATTTTTTATAAGAATATATGAACATATAAAATCTGCTCTTATTTTTTTTAATTTACAGGAGAATACTCTTTTTTTATCTTTGGCCTTATATTCATATTTAATGTTCATCATTTTAAATAAATTTTCAAGTATGTTTTTAATGGCAACATTTTTAACATGAACATTAATAAATGGTTCTGAATATGAACTATTATTAAAACTCTGATAATACTTTTGTGCCGGATTAAGATTTTTTTGCTTTAAAAGATCAGTCTTTTCAGATACATCTGCATTTACAATACTAACACTCAAAAACAACCCAAGAACACATAATAAAACCACCTTTGTTAATTTTTTCTGTTTCATTTGAAACCTCCTTTTTTTTTAATACTAAAGAATAGTTTAATAATAAAATTTTGTCGTCAATATTTGCAAAAGTTTACCTACATTGATAATATTCTATAATATAAAGTCTTGGAAATTGCTTGGGTTAATAACTGTAAATGTTGCTTCTTTATAGGTTTCTAAAAATTCTTTTGGAGGTTTAACTTTTTTGTCTTTCCATTTAAATTCATATCCGAATAATTTCCCATCTCTTTCTTCAATTAAATCAACTTCTTTCTGTGTCCATGTTCGCCAGAAATATGGATTGCCATAAATTTGTTTATACGCCCTCTTTTTTATACGTTCAATAATTAAAAAATTTTCCCATAACATACCAACATCATTCCTGATTTCTAATGAATTAAAATTTGAAATAACTGCATTTCTTAATCCTAAATCATAAAAAAAATATTTACTTTTTTTTGTAATTTCTTTTCTAAGATTTCGACTATATCCTCTTAGATTAAATATAATAAAAGATTTTTCAAATAGATCAATATATCTTTTTATGGTTTTTGCATCAATTCCTAATTGTTTACCTAATTCGCTAAGTGATACTTCGTTGCCTATCTGAAAGGCTAATAATCGCAGTAAATCTAAAAGCAATTTTGAACTTTTAATTCTATCTAATTCAAGAATATCTTTAAACATATAAGAGCCACTTAAATCATTTAACAACCTTTTTTTTTCATCTTTTGAATGAGCAGTCAGAACTTCTGGATATAATCCAAATACTAAATAATCTTCTAAATTATTTTTCAAATCATATAGATTATATTGTTCCATTAGCTCCAATTGAGCAATTGGATATAAGGTTAATGTTATTTTTCTGCCTGTCAAAGGCTCTCCAACTTGACCTGCAAGTTCAAAAGAAGAAGAACCTGTCGCAATAATTCTTAAGTCAGGAATATGATCAACCATCAATTTTAATGCTAGACCAATGTTTTTTATATTTTGTGCTTCATCAATAACTAATAATTGATATCCATAAATGAATTCTTTTAATTTTGATATATCATTTAATGAAAAAAGTTGTTGTAAACGAATATCTTCGCCTGATTCCAGACGATATTTATACTTTGTTTTATTTAAAAAACTATTTATTAATGTAGTTTTGCCAACTTGACGAGGTCCATAAATAATTAAAGCTTTGCCAGGTTTTAAAAATTGTTCCAGATTATCATAATATCTTGATATTTTCATAAGCAATATGTATCACATTCCCCATAATATGTCAATTGTAGGGAATGCCTTTCCCGAAAATCATCAAATAATCGGGAATGAACATTTTGGTCAAATAGATTGCTAACCTATCTAAAATTTATTAGAATTTGTATAATAATAATCTTAAATATATTGATTTTTTCCGCTTAATGTTATATCCTTAACCATAATATTTAAAGGTGGAGAATAATTGCCAAAAAAAGATACTATTTCTCATGACGGACAGGTTGTAGAGGTTTTACAGGATAAGTATAAGATAAAAATAATAACAAAATCTGCCTGTTCATCATGTCATGCAAAAGGTGTCTGCAATCCGTCAGATCAGGCTGAAAAAATCATTGATGCCGTTTCGGTGCATAAACTGGAGCTCTATGATTCTGTTGTTGTCGAATTAGAAGAAAGGTTGGGGTGGAAGGCACTTTTTTATGGCATAATTATCCCCTTTGTTATAATGGTTTCAATCCTGTTTTTTCTAAGTACTAGAACCAATGAATTATCCTCTGCTTTATTTGCCTTAGGCAGTCTGATACCATACTATTTTACAATATTTTTACTAAGAGAGAGGATAGAAAAAGAATTTATTTTTACAGCTATAAAAGACACAAAAAGACTTAATAAATTAAATTTAACTCAAGTTGATACTCAATTTGGGCTTGAATAAAATATAAGGAGTAAATATGGATCCAATTATTTTAAAATCAATTGCTACTTTAGGGGCTATTGCTGCTGGTGCTGCAATTATTCTCTTCTTTGTTGCAAAAAAATTCAAGGTTGAAGAAGACCCCAGGATTGAAGAGGTGACAGAGTTACTTCCAGGTGCAAATTGTGGTGGTTGCGGTTTCCCCGGTTGTGGTGGTTTTGCAAATGCACTTATAAAGGGTGCGGACAATGGTGATATTGCAGGTCTGAATTGTCCGCCTGGTGGAGAAGATACTATGTCTGCCGTTGGATCCTATCTCGGTCTTGAAGTTGCAGCGGCAGCACCTACTACTGCTGTAATCAGATGTGGAGGAACAAAGACAAAGGCTCCTTCAAAGATGGATTATGATGGTCCTTCAAAATGCTCTGTTGCTCATGCACTTTTTAGTGGTGAGAACGGTTGTGCTTATGGCTGTCTTGGACTCGGCGATTGTGTAGATGCCTGTGAGTATGATGCAATATATATGGATGAAGAAACTGGGCTACCTGTAGTTATTCCTGATAAATGTACAAGTTGTGGAGCCTGTGTCAGAGCTTGTCCGAGAGATATTATTGAAATACGTAAACGTGGAAGAAAGGATAGAAGAGTCTGGGTTGCCTGTATGAATGAAGAGAAGGGTGGAGTTGCAATGAAAAATTGTAAGGCCGCTTGTATCGGCTGCGGCAAGTGTTATAGAGAATGCCCTGACAAGGTTAGAGCAATAACAATTGAGAATAATCTTGCGTTTATTGACACAAATAAATGTATTGCCTGTGGAAAGTGTATCCCTGTCTGTCCAACTAAGGCAATTCTTGCAACATTTGAGCCTATTAAGCCAAAACCAAAACCAGTTGTTCCTACAACTGAAGATAAGGTAAAAACAGAAACAGTAAGAACAAAGGCGGTGCAATCATGAATTTAAAAACATTTATACTTGGTGGTGTACACCCTCCTGAAAATAAGATTTCAGCTGATAAAAAAATAGAAGTTTTGGCTCTTCCTAAACAAGTGCAGATAACTATGTCTCAACATCTTGGCGTTCCTGCTACTCCCTGTGTAGTCAAGGGAGATAAGGTTAAGGTAGGAACTCTTATAGCAAATAGCTCGGCCTTTATTTCTGCAAATATTCATTCATCAGTTTCAGGCACAGTTTTTAAGATAGATGATGTACTTGATGCAAGTGGATATAGAAAGAAGGCTATAATTATTAATGTTGAAGATGACAACTGGGAAGAAGACATCGATAAAACAGACACATTAATCGAAGATATTAAACTTGAACCAAAGGATATAATTGAAAAGATAAAGGGTGCAGGTATTGTCGGGTTAGGTGGTGCAGCCTTTCCTTCACATGTTAAGTATATGTTTCCTGAAGGTAAGAGTGCTGATACTCTGGTAATAAACGGTGTTGAATGTGAACCTTATCTGACTTCCGATCATA
>JAOZTV010000570.1 GCA_029939015.1 Candidatus Aminicenantota bacterium | reverse complement strand
TAAAAGGGGAAACCTTTATTAATTCATCTTTGTTTATTGTGACATCATATTGATCTTCAATATTACTTTTTGTATAGGTTATTGCTAATTTAGCAGCTAATATTTTATCAGCCATACTTGCTGATTTACTCAATAAAGAATATGGACCATTAATTGGAAGTATAACTTCAATATATTTATCGCTAATAATTTTTTCGAGTTTTTCATTGTCTTCTTTATCTCTTCCAATTACCAGTTTTGCACCATCAGGTAATCTGAAATGTCTTCCAAATTTTAAAAGATCAATATCGCTTGATAAAAGTGTATCGTGTGAGATGAATTCGCTTAGTTTATCAGAAAAATGGGCTTCAGTGAGTAAACATCCTCCACCCGGTGACTCATAGTCTTTTAATTTCCACTTTTTGGCAAGAGCTATTTGTTTTTCTCTGCTTCTTCCAGAAATCCCTAATAATTTTTCTCTATTAACCCAGCCTTCTATTTCAGGCTTTGTAGGTTTCAATAATTTTGCAGATAAAGGTCTTAAAATTAAATCGTCTGCATCTGCTAATTTAAGAACATTATTAAGTGATTCTGCTCTCTGGCTCATAGGACGTTGTCCCAAAACTTCACCTGAAATCATAAAACTGGCTCCTACCTCTTTCATTAATGCCTTGCCAACTTTGAACATATTTGCATGACAATCAATACATGGATTGAAGTTTTTACCATATCCATATTTGGGGTTAAATAGAACATCCTGAATAAATTGCTCTCTAATATTTATTATCCTTAATTCTGCACCAATCTGTTTACACATATTTTCAAGATGACTGCGTTTATCCTTTGTGCCGCCAAACCCAGTGTCTATAAACAGTGCTAAAACTTCAATTCCCTGATCAGCGATTAGTTTAATTGATAAACAGGAATCAAGACCGCCACTAAATAATGATATTGCTTTCATACAAATATTATAACGATTATTTGGCTTTAAATCAAGAAAATTTTATATTATGAAATCACACAAACATTTGACTTTTAGCTATTAATTAAATATAAAACTCCCTCGGAGTTTTGTTTTTTTACTTATTACCTGTTGACTTTATTGGTAAGAGGGCATAGTATAGGTTTATATCTCTATTGGCTTATTCTAAACGTATTTATGTTATTTACTCTTTTTATTGTTGACAAAATTTTCAAATAATTCTATTATTAGATATATGGAAAAATTAAAAA
>JAOZTV010000036.1:10333-15035 GCA_029939015.1 Candidatus Aminicenantota bacterium | reverse complement strand
TAAATATTGGATCTCCAACTTTAATTTTTTTTCCTGTTATGTCATTTAAAGGTGTTGCAAGATTTTTTGGAATAACCATTATTATCGTTGAACCCATTTCAAATCTTCCCATTTCATCTAATTGATTTATTTTAGTTCCAACAGTTTTCCACTTATTATCCCTTTTAATTTGTTCTATAAATTCCATCTTTATACTTCCAACAAATGTTGCACCAACAGCAACAACATAAAAACTTTGTTTATTAAGATTATATTTTGTAATTACTCTTTCATTTCTATTAAATAAACCCTTTACAAGATCTGTACCAAAAGAATTTACGGGAAAGAGAGGACCTCTCTTATGAAAATACGAGTTTATCTCAGCAGTTGCTGTATGATGATATCTATGATAATTATGAGGCGAAAGATATATAGTCGCAACACACCAACCCTCTGAAAAGTTTATTTCATCCTGAATAAATTCACTGATTTTATAGAATCTACCCTTAGCCTGTGTTGTCTGATCTTCATAAACAGTATTTAAACTCGTCAGAAATCCATCTGCAGGCGATACAAGACTATCAGGTAAAGTTTGTAATTTTCTCTTTTCAGGGTCAATCTTTCTTATAAAAAATTCATTGAGACTAAAATAATCTGAATAATCTCCCATATATTCATCCATATCTATATTATAAGTCTTTGCAAAAAAAGGTATTAATCTTTTTATTAGAAACCTTGGGTTTTGACGTCTTGTCAGCCATCCATACATCCTACTTAGAGTAGGAATAGACAGTATTGTTAATAATGCTCGTATTAGATAATTCATTTGTTTTAATTCTCTCTATTTTGGTTATATTTTATTTTACATTCCTCTGAACAAAAATACAGTTTTTTGTTTTTATCAGTATAGACTATTGCCTGACTTATTGGAACATAAGTTTTACAAATTGGATCCTGCTTCATCTCTTCAGGTTTAATACTTTTATTTGTTTTATTAGTGGATATTTCTGCCTTATTTTTCCATAATTTTCTATATAAATAGGAGATAAAATATCCTAATAAAAAAATAAAAATCAATCTAATTATCGATGACATAGCACTATATACAAATTTTATCTTTAAATAAAAAAACTAATAAAAAACCAATTATTATCATTGATGACCCGATAATTCTAAGCGATTTTTCATCCATCTCAAATAGTTTTTTTAAGTATAGTTTTATTTTATCCGGAAATAAAAAATAAGGCAGTCCCTCAATAATCAAAACTGCCCCAATTAATAAAACTATAAGTTCAAGTTTCATTTTACATTTTATGAAATAATTATTTTGTTGACCCCAATATTTCTAATGAGATAACATGGTTTTGTATTTCATTTGTACCTTCGTATATTTGAAATAATTTAGCATCACGCATCATTTTTTCTACTGGATATTCTTTCATATAACCGTAACCACCCATTATTTGCAAGGCTTCAACAGTTACCTCCATTGCTACATCTGTTGCTACTACCTTTGCCATTGCAGATTCTTTCGATGCTTTTATATTATTATCAAGCATCCATGCTGAACGGTAAACCAGTAATCTTGCCGCATCAATTTTTGTAGCCATTTTGGCAAGCTTAAAAGCATTATACTGAAAAGATGCTATTGCCTGACCAAATTGTACTCTTGTCTTACCATAGGCTAATGCTTCCTCATAAGCTGCTCTTGCAAGTCCAACTGCTCCTGCACCAACTGCTGGTCTTGCATAATCAAGGGTCTTCATTGCAATTATAAATCCAAAGCCTTCTCTTCTTAATATGTTATCAGCAGGAACTTTTACATTGTCAAAGTATAGCTCTGTTGTATTTGATGCCCTATGTCCCATTTTATTTTCATGTTTGCCTATTGTTATTCCTGGAAGATCCATAGGAACAATAAAGGCAGATAAGCCTCTTGCACCTCTTGTTTTATCGGTTGAAGCAAATATTACACCAAGGCTGGAAATCCCGCCATTTGTAATAAATGTTTTTGACCCATTTAAAATATAAAAACCACCTTCTTTTACGGCAGTAGTTTTTATTGCTGAATTATCAGAGCCAGCTTCCCTTTCCGTTAAACCAAAACAGGCAAAATTCATTTTTTCTGTAAAAGGAGTAAGGAATTTTTCTTTTTGTTCTTTTGTTCCAAATTTTACTATTGGTGTTAAAGCTAATGTATTTGCCATCATAGAAGTGTACATCCCTGAACATCCCCATCCAAGTTCTTCACAAACAACTGCATTCATCAAGTTTGAAAAGTCTGTACCACCAAATTCTTCTGGAATGCCAGATGTTAAAAAACCCATTTCATAAGCTTTTTGCATTAATTCCATTGGTGTTTCATTTTTTTCATCAAATTCTGCTGCTATTGGTCTCATTTCATTCTTTGCAAAATTTTGCGCTGCTTCTTTAAATTCGATTTGATCTTCACTTAATAAAAAATCCATTATAACTCCTATTGGTACTAAATTTGTATTTTTTTTATATGATTTAAAACTTCCTGTGCACTTTGAAATCTATCTTCTCGTTTTTTCGCCATACATTTTACAATAATTTCTATGAATTTATCAGGTGCATCAGCTCTCATTTCTTTAATATTTGGAACTGGTTCAAAAAGATGCTGATAAAAAATATTTTCACCCTTAAATGGGACCTTTCCTGTCAATAAATGGAATATAGTTGCTCCAAAAGAATATATATCTGTTCTATGATCTGGTTTTGTTCCCTGTATCTGTTCAGGTGACATATAATATGGTGTTCCAGTAATTACACCTGTATCATCCTTTTTTTCACCTCTGATAACTGCAAGACCAAAATCCATAATTTTTATTTCTTTTTGCTTTGTTATCATAATATTATGAGGTTTGATGTCTCTATGAATAATTCCTTTTCTATGTGAGTAATCAATTGCCTTTAATATTTTGATGGAAATAAATAGAACCTGAGGAATGGAAAATTGTTTTTGTTTTCTTATAAGGGTCATAAAATTCTCACCCTCAATGAACTCCATTGCAATGAAATGCTCGTCTTTAATTTTACCAATATCATAAACAGTTACAATATTGGAATGAGAAAGCGTTGCAGTTGATCTTGCTTCTGTGAAAAAACTTTCGAGACTTTTTTTATTCTTTGTAAAACTAGAATTCAAAATCTTTAGGGCAACTATTCTTTTTAATAGGGTGTCCTCAGCCTTATAAACAACGCCCATACCACCTTCGCCGGCTTTATTGATTATTTTATATCTCTTATTAGAGTTTTCATTTGAACTATCATTGATTAATTCCATTTCCTTATATTTTTTCATAAGTTTTTCGACATCTTTTATTCTATCCTGAATGTCTTTAAATGAATAATCTTCAGCTTGAACTGCCTTATATATTTCATAAGCTTTTTTAAAATCACCCATATTTTCATAAGCCTGACCTACAACATGGTACCACTCAACATTTGAACTATCTATCGGGTTATTGTTTAAGATTTTTCCAATTTTTTCTATTACAAGCTCAGGTTTTTTGTTTTTTATAAAAATCAATGCAATCTGGGTAATTGCATCTTTAAAGTCTAAAGATTCAGGTTTTACTTTTTGAAAATTTGAGAGAGCTCTTCTGTCATCTTCAACCCTAAGAAATGAATTTCCTGCATAATAATAACAATCAGACTTTTCATATAATTCACCAGCTTTTTGGAATTTTTTATATTTATACGATAATTTAGCAGCTTGTTCCCATTCATTTCCAAGTTCAAACATTTTTGCCGACTCTTCTTCATTTCCTGCTTTTAGATAATTATCAGCAGAGGCAAGATAATTTTGATTCATAAAATAGCAATGAGCTGCTCTTGCAAATTCACTGTCCCATTCAAAAAGCTCAGCTGCTCTTGCAAAATCCTTTCCCTTTAGATACCATTCGGCGGCAGCGGCAGTATCACCTTTTGCAATCGCATCCTCTCCTTTTAATAGACTGGCAATTCTCTTATCAGACTCATCGTCGGATTTTTCATATATTTCTGCTGCTTTTAAAGGCATTTGTGCTGTTTCGTATAGTTTTGCAGCTTCTTTTGTTTTGCCCATTTTCAAAGCTATTTCTGCTGCTTTTTGAGGGTTATTTGTTTTTAATAATAGGGTATATGCTTTTTCATCTTCTTCTACTTTAATATAAAACTCAACTGCCTTAAAGAGATATTTATCTAAATGACCCTTACCTTGATATCCAACATTTGTTTCAGCATTTGCAAGATACCATCTTTCATAATTATATGCAGCTTTATTATATTCGCCAGCTTTTGCATAGACATCCCCTGCCTTTCCATAATATCCCTTTCGCTCATAAATTTGTCCTGCTTTATTAAATCTTTCATGTTTTAGATATAATTCTGCTGCTTCCTGAAAACGATTATTTGTTTCGAGCAAGGTTCCAACAGTTTCAATATTGCCTCGCTTTAAGTATAATTTTATTAAATCGTCAACATTCTCGCCCTCTTTATAAGCCTCTATTGCTTCAGGTTCTTTTCCAAGCTTTTCATATAATTTGCCCTGCTCTGTAAAGAGTTTACCTTCCGCATAGGCCTTCAAAGCGGCTTTATTTTCATTTATACTTTCAAAAACATTACCAGCTTTTAAATAGTCTGCATTTTTAAGTGCTTTTTTGGCCTGACTTTTAATATATCCTTTCTTAAATAATAGATAAAAATATGCATTAAATAA
>JAOZTV010000036.1:0-10233 GCA_029939015.1 Candidatus Aminicenantota bacterium | reverse complement strand
TTTATTCTTGTAAAAATGCTTGAGTTTTGTAAAGGTTATAATATAAACCCTTTTTATCTATCAATTCCTGATGAGAACCTATTTCCTCGATGATACCTCTGTTTAGAACAATAATTCTATTTACCATTTTTATTGTTGATAATCTATGTGCAATAATTATTGCAGTTCTATCATTCATAATTGTTTTTGTAGCTTTTTCAATATATTGTTCAGTTTCTGAATCGATATTTGAGGTAGCTTCATCAAGTATGATAATAGATGGATTATTTACAATAATTCTTGCAAAACTTATTAATTGTTTTTGCCCTGATGATAATTTCTTTCCTTCTTCAAGAACGTTTTCATTATAATTGTCTAAAAACTGTTCAATGAAAATATCAGCATGTACCATTTTTGCAGCATCTTTAATTGACTGCATATTTATTTTTTCATCAAACAGAGAAATATTCTCTGATATCGTACCTGTAAACATAAATGGATCTTGAGACACAACTCCAATTTTTTTTCTTAATTCACTTAGATTAAATTTTTTTATATTCTCTCCATTTAAAAAAATATTTCCGGATTTTATGTCATAAAGTCTATTAATCAGATTAATTATAGTTGTTTTTCCGCTTCCTGTATTACCAATAATTGCAATTTTTTCGCCTTTTTTTATTTCAAATGAAATGTTTTTTAATATAGGTATCCCAGTCTTGTATTCAAAGCATACATCTTCAAATTGAACAATATTATCAGTTAATACTTTCTTTTTATCAGATATATTATATTCATTTTCAACATTTTTATCCATAAGCTCAAATATTCGTGCTGTAGCTGCCATTGCAGATTGAAACATATTAAACTTTTCTGCTAATTCCCGAAGTGGTCTGAAGAACATATTAATATAGAAAAAAAACGCAAAAATTTCACCAATTTCAAGCGATGTCCCAATCAATTTATGTGCATAATAGAAAACAATCATCATACTTATATTTGATACAATTTCAATAATTGGAAAATATAGCGAATAGGCAAAAACTACCCTTAAATAGGCATTTTTATAGTCATCATTAGATTTGTCAAATTTTTTTTCAGTATTTTTTTTAATTCCAAATAAGAATATTTCTTTTATTCCGGTTATAGTTTCAACCAGAGAAATGTTAATCTCTGAATTAGCTTTTCGTACCCCATCATACCCCTTCCTTATACTAGACCTAAAAATCATTGTTCCAATAATGAAAAATGGAATAGACAAAAGTGTAAGAGTTGCAAGTTGATAATTAATTATAAACATTGCAATTAATATAAATATGACTTTTAATAATTCACCTAAAACAGTTATTATACCTTCAGATATAAATCCTCTTATTGCTTCAACATCACTGGTTATGTTCGTAAGAGTTTTACCAACTGGTGTTTTATCAAAATATTTTCTTGGTAATTTAAGGACATGTTTAAAAATATCCATTCTAAGATCAAGAAGAAGCTTCTGACCAATATACTGGACTACATAATTGAAAACAAAATTAAATGCAAAGCCTGTTATTACAACAAAAAAAAGAAGCAATACTGTGTTTTTTAAACCTGCCATGTCTTTTTGAATAATGTTTTCATCAATGCCAATTTTTATCAAGTATGGCTGTAAAACTGAAAGAATATTTAGAAATAATAATATAATTAGGGATGAAATTATCAGTTTTTTATATTTTTTTAAATAAGGCAGTAATTTTTTTAAAAGTTTCAGATCAAGATTAGGTTTTTTAGATTCTTCAATGGAATTCAATTTAAAACTCCTCCATTTTCTGCATTTCTGATAATTTACAATATAAACCTTTTTTATTTATCAAATAATTGTGTTTCCCATACTCAATAATACTCCCATTTTCAAAAACAAGAATATTGTCTGCATTCTTTAATGTAGATATTCTGTGAGATACGATAAATATAGTTTTAAATAAGTTTTTTTTCTGGCTAAGCTCTTTTAAATTATTTAATATAATTTCCTCTGTTTTTGAGTCAACACTTGATAGAGGGTCATCTAAAAATAAAACATTAGCCGGGTTATTTAAGGCTCTTGCTATTGCGGTTCTTTGTTTTTGTCCACCAGAAAGTGAGATGCCTCTTTCTCCAATAATTTGTTCATAGCCATATTTAAAATCTTGTATCTCATCATGAAAGGCTGCAAGTTTTGCGGATTTTTTTATTTTTGAAATATCTTTTTTAACTCCTAAGGAAATATTGTCTGATATTGACCTTGAGAACAGAAATGGTTCTTGGGAGACTACTGATATATTATGATATAATGACTCAATATTTATTTTAGTTATATCAATCCCATTTATAAATACCATGTTTTTTTCGGGCTTTAATATTCCAGTCAATATATCAATTAAAGTAGTTTTACCACTACCAACAAGCCCTGTTATTCCAATGGTTTGACCAGCTTCTACTTTAAATGAAATGTTTGTTAAAGTTTCTCTTTCATCACCAGAATATTTGAAATTTAAGTTTGTAATCTCAAAGCTTAAATCTTTTTTTTCATTTAAATATATTTTATGTTTATTATCAGGTCGTTGTTCATTAAGAATATAATTAATACGCACCATTGCACTGATACCCTGTTGTATCATTGACATTACCCAGCCAAATGATAAAACAGGAAATATTAATGCAGAGACCATAATATTAAATTGCAATAATTCACCTATAGTCATTTCTCCATTTATAACCATCCTGCCACCAATAAGCAGAATAACAAGTTCAATTAATGCAAAAATAAAGATAAATAAAGGACGAAAAAACCCCCTCAACATAACCAGAGACATTTGGTCTTTAAAATATAAATCCCCAAGAGTAAAAAATCTCTCTGTTTCCCGTACTTCCATTGTATTCTGCTTTATTGTAGATATACCTGTTAGAATTTGCCATACACGGTTATTAATTGAACCTGTTCTTTTTTGTATCTTTGCAAAATATGGTCTAATTTTTGGCATTAAAAACAAGATTAATACAATTAATCCAATCATCATTAAACCTGTAATTGCCATTAGAAAGCCACTTAAGCCAATAAGAACTGGAATAAAAAAAGAAAGTCGGCTTATTGAGTTTGGTATATACATCATTCCAGGACCCAATAAAACTCTCACATCATTCAAATCATTTGTAATCCTTGATGAAAGATCACCAGATCTATTCTTGAGAAAAAAGTAATAATCAAGTGAAAGTAATTTTGCAAAAAGTTTTTTTCTAATATCATATTCTATTTTCCGAGAAACCCCAATGATTATTTTCCGCATCAAAAAAAGAGATATAGCAACAAAAATTGTAAGCACTAAAACTTTGACTATGTCCTTAATTATTAAACTTTCTCTATTCTTGCCAACTATTTCGTCAAGAATGGATTTAATAGTTCCCGGTATTTTTACCATTCCAAAGTTTTGTATAAAGATAAATATAAAACCTAATAAAATTGAGAATATATTTTTTTTTATAAAAGGTAAGAGCGATTTGAGTTCTTTCATATTTTAATAATCATCAATTTTGGCTTAAGGTTTCAATATATAATCTTTCATATTGATTAATTATATTTTTCATATCAAATTGATTTTGCACACTATCATAAGCATTGGTAATTATTGTGTTTTTATGTTCATTATCTGTTAAAATTTTTATTCCCTTTTTTACAGCTTCTTCAATATTACCATATTCAAAAAGAGCACCATTCTTACCATCATCAATAACCTCTGGTAAACCACCGACTCTGCTGGCAAGTACAGGAACACCACAGGCCATAGCCTCTAAGGCAACAAGACCAAAAGATTCCTGCTTACTTGGCAGAATAAACATATCTGCATTTGCAATTGCTGGACCAAGTTTAGATCTTGAACCAATAAATTTAACAGATTCACTAATCTTTAATTCATCTGCATAAGACATCATATCATATTTCATTGGTCCCTCACCAATGATATGAAGCTTCAAATATTTGTCTTTAATACTGTTTTTAAGTTTTGAAAATATTTTTATTACATCTATAGGAGATTTAACACTTCTTAGATTTGAGATATGAAGTAAAGTCAATTCATTCTCATTTTTTTTTATATCCTGTTTAAACGATGAATTGAAAAAAGTTGGATTTATAAAATTATAAATCGTTTGAATTTTATTTTTTGAGATATTAAACTTTTTTTCAGTTTCCATTTTTAAATAATTTGAAACAGTTGTAACCGCGTCACTTTTTTCAATAGCATATTTTGTGATATTTGCCATACCGGGATGAGAGCCTACAATTGTAATGTCTGTCCCATGGAGAGTCGTTACACATTTGATATCTTCTCCTGAAATATCTTTTGCAAGTATAGCAGATATTGCATGGGGTAGAGCATAATGGCTATGAATTATGTCTATATTACATCTCTTGATAATCTCGGATAATTGTGAAGCCAATGCCAGAGTATAAGGTTGATAATCAAAAACTGGATATTCTTTGACACATACCTTATGAAAGCGCATATTTTCTGACTGATCTTTTAACCGAAAAGGTGGTTCTAAACCAATAAAGTGAATATTATAGCTTTTTTCTTCTGCCAATGCCCTGCCAATCTCGTATGCAATAATGCCAGAACCTCCAATACGATGATAACTTAATATTGCAATATTCATTTTAAACCTCTTTTAAATGCCCTTATTGGATCTTGTATTTTAGGAGGGTTTTTTGTGTAAAAAGGTTCTCCGTATGTTACACCTATCATTGCACCAGCCTGAACAGACCTTGCCTTTAATATATCCCAGAAACCATTTGACCTCAATAGAGTTTTTGTATTATTATCGTCCTCTCCATCCTTTGTAACCTGTGTTCCATAACATCTTATCAATTCAACCTTCTTTTTCCAAAAATCAGTAATATCAATTATAAAATCAGGTTTGTCTTTAATTATTAATTCTGGAAATTCAATTAAAGCAGATGGCCTGAATGGGAGCGAAGCGGTTTTTATTTTCTCAATTCCGGCAAGAAAACAAGACTCCTTTACAAGTTCTCCACAGTATTTATGATCCGGATGTCTTATTAATTTATCAGAATGAGAAAAAACTATCTCAGGTCTGAGCTTTCTGATAATTTCAATAACCTTCAATCTATTTTCAAGAGTATTTGAAACATTTCCATCAGGAATATTCAGATTATACCTATGCTTCAAACCAATCATATCCTTTGCTCTATTTAATTCTTCGTTCCTGATAGCTTCATCTCCATAAGTGCCCATTTCGCCTTTTGTCATATCGCAGATAGCTACTTCTTTTCCAATACTCTTTAAATATAATAAAGTCCCACCCATAAAAATCTCACAATCATCAGGATGTGCTCCAATTACCAATATTTCTGTCATTTTATACTCCAACCTAAGTTTTACAGTTACCCTCAGTCTTACTTATCAAAATACAAAACAATAATTAAACGGGTAACATATTTAACCATTCTCCTGCCTTACGAAATTCAATTCCTTTATAATCAAACTCTTCTTTTAAATTATGCACAAGTTGTATTTTTTTTGTGTTTGCAAATTTTTCAGCAAAATATAATAAATGACGACCAGTTTTTTTGTCTGAAAGTTTTACTTCTATTAACTGTTCTGGTTTATCATCCTTTACTATAACAAAATCTACTTCTCTTTGATCCTTTGTTCGTAAATAGTGCAGGTTAATGCTTTCACCTTTTACATCGTGTTGATATTGAACATATTTAAGAAGGGATACTGCACAGGCATTTTCCAATTTTATACCATCGTCTCCTTTTACATAACCAGTATCATAAAAAAATAATTTAGGTTTTTGTTTTATTGAACGATAAATCAATTTATGATACGGACGAACCAAAAAGATTATATATAGATTCTCTAAAATTTGCACATATTTTTGTACTGTTGTAGGTGAAACTTGTAAATCTTCTGCCAGAGATTTAAATGAGATTGGCGAGCCTACCCTTTCTCTCAAGCTCTCTAATAAAATTTTCATAGTATTTATTTCCTGAATATGAGCGAACTCAAGTATATCTTCACGAATTAAATTTACAAAATATTGATTTCTCCACCTTGAAGCATCTTCAAATGAATTGGACAAAAAAGGTTCAGGAAATGAACCAAGTTTGAAAAATTTTTCAAGAGTATCGTAAGGAGATGTTTCGTCTGATAATTCTTTTATTGAAAGTGGATTTAATCTTAAATGATAATATCTGCCTGCAAGAGAATCTCCTCCTTTTCGTAAAGTATCAAGTCTGGCACTTCCTGTAACTAATATTGACTGATGTTTTAATTTTGTATCAAAAACTCCTTTTATATAATTCTTCCAATTTTTCATTTTATGAATTTCATCAAAAACAATCAAATCTGTATTTGATTTCCAGCTTTGATCAAGAATAATACGTTGCCCATCCTTATCGTCGAAATTCAAATACTGAGGGTTTTTATAGTTTTTCATAATATCTTTTGAAAGATGTGTTTTCCCAACTTGCCTTGGTCCTGTAATGAAAACCATTTTTTTTTCTAAATCTTTAATAACCTGTTCAAATAAATACCTTTTCATGTGGACTTTTTACCACGCCACTGGAAGAAAGTCAAGACTTTCTTCCAGCAGCGTGAAAAAATTACGGGTTATCTTTTAAAAAGCTTGATATTTTTTTCTTATTAATTGGGTGAATAAGGTTTGGTTCAATTTCGTTTAAAGGAACCAATACAAAGGCTCGGTTCAGCATTTCTTTATGCGGCAGAGTCAGGGTTGCAGTATTGATTATTTGACTACTTGCTAAAAGAATGTCAATATCTATTATTCTATCTTCATAATTCCCTTTATTACTTTTTTTTTCTCTTCCCATTTTTTTTTCAATATCTTGAGTCAATCTCAGGAATTCAACAGAGCTAATTGAAGCTTTAGCTTTTATTACCATATTTAAAAAAAAGTCTGTACCAGGTTTCATATCAACTGGGCTAGTCTTATATATTGATGAGACTGAGACTATTTCAACCTTTTCTTTTAAGTAATCAATTACTTTTTTTAAGTTTTTTTCTTTATTGCCTAAATTTGTTCCAAGAGAAAGATAATAGTCAATATTTAGCTTATCTTTCTTGTTCATTGCTTTCCTCTAAAGAATGTTAAACAATCGTATCCTGCTTTTCAGATCTCTTTCTTTCGTGAACATCCAATAGTTTTTTTCTCATTCTTATGTTTTGTGGGGTTATTTCAAGTAATTCATCGTTTTCAATATATTCTAGTGCTAATTCCAGTGTAAATTTTCTTGCAGGAACAATTTTTACTGCTTCATCAGCTCCCGAAGATCTCATATTTGAGTGTTTTTTAGTTTTACATATATTTACAATAATATCATTATCTTTGCTATGTTCACCAATTATCATACCTGGATATACTGGTACTCCCGGGTCAAGGAAGATAGTTCCTCTTGGTTGAAGATTAAATATTGCAAATGGTACAGTTACACCTCTTTCGAGAGCAATTAAAACGCCCTTGGTTTTTTTATTAAAATCGCCCTTATATGGCTCGTAACCTGAAAAGCTATGATTTAAAATGCCCGTTCCACGTGTTGAGGTTAAAAACTCATTATTAAATCCAATTAAACCTCTTGAAGGAATACGGAATTCAACTCTTGTATATCCTAATACTCCCGTTGTCATATTGATTAACTCGCCCTTTCTCATACCAAACATTTCAATTACAACACCACTATGTTCATCGGCAACATCAACTATTGCATGTTCAATAGGCTCACATTTCTCACCATTTATTTCTTTATATATTACTTCGGGTTTGGATACTTGGAATTCAAAGCCCTCTCTTCTCATATTTTCAATTAAGATTGAAAGTTGAAGTGCACCTCTTCCCTTTACTAAAAATGAGTTTTTTGCATTGGTCTCAGATACCCTCAAGCTCACATTTGTTAATAATTCCTTTTGAAGTCTATCCCAAATATGTCTTGAAGTTACAAATTTGCCCTCATTTCCTGCAAATGGAGAGTCATTGACAAGAAAGTTCATAGCAAGGGTTGGTTCATCAATATCAATTGTTTTTAAGCGTTCCGGGTGGTCTTTGTCTGAGATTGTCTCTCCAACATCAATTGACTCTATTCCACAAACTGAGACAATATCGCCTGCAAAGGCTTCTTTAATGTCCAATTGTTTTATACCCTCATAAGTAAAAAGTTTAGTAATCTTACAAAGTTTTTGTTCTCCATTTCTCTTTAAAAGTAGTACTTCTTCGCCCTGTCTTAATGTTCCGTTGTGAATTCTTCCCGTTCCCATTTTTCCAAGGTAATTGTCATAAGAAATTGCTGATGTCAAGAATTGTACGGGCTTATCCTTATCTCCCTCTGGTTCGTCAACATGCCTTATAATTGTTTTTAATAGAGGTACTAAATCCATGTTCTCGTCTTCTGCTTCATACCTTGCATAACCGTCTTTTGCAGATGCATATATTATTGGAAAATCAAGCTGGTCTTCGTTTGCATCTAATTCAACAAAGAGATCAAAAACCTGATCTAAAACTTCATCGGGTCTTGCGTTTGGACGGTCAATTTTATTTATAACTACAATTGGATTTAATCCCTGCTCTAATGCTTTGGTAAGTACATATTTTGTCTGTGGCATTGGACCTTCAAAGGCATCAACAAGAAGTAGTACTGAATCAACCATTCTGATTATTCTCTGTACCTCTCCACCAAAGTCTGCATGTCCCGGAGTATCAACAATATTAATCTTAAAACCATTATAGGAAAGTGATGCATTTTTTGAAAAAATTGTTATTCCTCTCTCTCTTTCAAGATCGTTTGAGTCCATAACTCTCTCTTTAACTTTTTGATTATCCCTGAAAACTCCTACTTGTTTCAAAGCAGCATCAATTAAAGTAGTTTTCCCATGGTCAACATGAGCAATAATAGCAATGTTTTTTATTTTCTTCATAGTTCTCTCCATAACCTAAATTGTTTAATTTAGATATACAAACACACATTTCCCTTAAAAAGTTTTTTTTCATCTTGAAGTGAGAATTAGTACCTTTGAAAATGTATTATAACATATTTTGAGGTTTTGTCGATTTTACGAGGATACTATTATTATATTGAGATTTATATTTTTATATGTTAGAATTTTTTTAGGAGAACAAATGAAATTTCAAAAACCGTTTTATAGTTGGCGACCACATCCATGGCATGGCTTAGAAGCAGGGCCAAACCCACCTGAGTTAGTTTATTCCTATATAGAAATTACTCCATTTGATATGGTAAAGTATGAATTGGAAAAAACAACAGGTTATATTCATGTTGACAGACCACAGCGTAGTTCTTCGCAACCACCATCTTTGTATGGTTTTATACCAAGGACTTATTGTGGTAAACGTGTTTGTGCATTATCCAAAAATTCTAAGAAGGGTGATGATGACCCTCTTGATATATGTGTAATAAGTGAAAGACCTATTAATAAATCAGAGGTAATTTTAAAATCAAGGGTTGTTGGTGGGCTCCAAATGGTTGATAATGGTGAGGCTGATGACAAAATAATTGCAGTACTTGAAAATGACAATATTTGGGGTGATGCAAAAGATATCTCAGATATTCCAGATGCACTAATCGAGAGATTAAGACATTATTTCAGCACTTATAAATTAATTCCTGGCAAAGATTCAGATATTTCAATTGATAAGATATATGGAATAGAACATGCCTATAAGGTTATTGATGCCGCCTTAGAAGACTATTCAGAAGAATTTGGAGATTAATTAATGAGAAATAAAAATTTTTAAAGATTGATTTAGAATTAAAATAATAATATAATTAGGTTTAATGACAACAGAAGAAATTTTAAAAAAAGTTCGCAAAATTGAAATAATATCAAGGAAAATTTCTAATGAAACTTTTGCAGGCGAATATCAATCTGCCTTTAAGGGTAGAGGTATGGAGTTTGCAGAGGTCAGAGAATATCAGGCTGGTGATGATATTCGTTTTATTGATTGGAATGTTTCATCAAGAATGGGCAAATTATTTGTAAAACAGTTTACTGAAGAAAGAGAGTTGAGTCTTATTCTTGCAATCGACCTTTCAGCCTCGCTTAATTTTTTTTCAGGGTCTAAGAGCAAAAAGGAAATCGCTGCAGAAATTTCAGCAATTATTGCCTTTACTGCTATGTTAAATAAGGATAAGGTTGGTTTATTAATATATACGAATCAAGTTGAGTTATATGTCCCTCCAAAGAAAGG
>JAOZTV010000274.1 GCA_029939015.1 Candidatus Aminicenantota bacterium | reverse complement strand
TAATTATTAACTGCAAAAAAAGAAATATTGGCAAGGCCATTTATAGCTTTAGTATAGTCAGGTATTAATTCTAAAACTTTTTTAAAAAGTACTTTGGCCTCCTTATATTTTCTAATTCTAAATTTTCTTTGCCCATACGACAACATTATTTCTGCAAAATCTGTATATTTTTCCTGCCCTCCTTTTATTAGTCTTAATACTGATTGCTTTTGATAAATAAATGGAGACGAAAATGATAAAGTATATTTCTTAATTAGAGAATAAATATTATGCTTTTTGAAATATTCAATCATTTTTTTATCATTTTTATTCAGATCAAAAGTATAATAATCTAATAATTTCAAATAAAGATAAAAATCTATTGCAGAATTATTAATATCAAATAATGATAAATCAAGTTCTTTTTTTTTCAAAAATTTTAATTTTTTTCCACGTGGAGGTAAAAAAGGGTTTTCTTTTATATCTTTTAGCATCACAGATATATAATCTTGTTTTTTGCTTTTTGTAAATGGTTCTAATATATTTAAGTTTTTATAAGTTTTTTTATTTAATATACCTTCCTCTCTTTCCCTTAAAGCTATAAAAAAAAGGTTTAGATATATTTTGTCTCTTAATTGATTATTTTTCCTCAATAAATATGCCTGTTCATAATATCCCAGACTTTTCCGCCATCCATATAGATGTTGTTTATCAAAGTAATAATTTCCTTTTTTTACTAACTTTTGATACTTTAATGCACTAAGATTAGAAACCGTGCTTTTTAATGTCTTATTCTTAACGCAAGCTGATAAAACAATTAAAACAGAAATTATGAAAAATATAGTTTTTTTTTTAATGTTCGTCACGTTAATGCTCATATTGAATTTTAATTTAATTCCAATTTTTCATTTTATACCTCTTAACAACCATTTCATCATAATCAGTAAAATATAAATAGCCATTTCTTATAACTTCCGGTTGTTTTGATAGAACAATTTTATGGATATAAATACCATTTTTATTAAACACATCATAGATGTATTTTTCATTAAGAGATTCATCTTTTTGAACATTTAAAACATATAGTCTCTCTTTTTCATCTGAAATTATTTCACTAAAAAATGGATAGTAATCTGGAAGTTGTAACGATCTCTTAATGATATTTCCAGACCAAGATTTTAATTTTTTTATTAATCTATCCATTATTTTTTTTTTAGTCTTTGATGTTATAGGAATTTTATCTACTACTTTCTTAATATTCAAAATAATTTTACTATCCGAATTTAGAATAAAGAGAGAATAATCATCTGAAAATCCAAAAACAATTTTACTGTTATTGATTCTGCTAAAACATAGAGAAAATTTAAAGGAATGTGGAATTTGATAATAGATGTTCCTTTTCCCACTCCTTTTTGTCACAATGTTTTCAAAAAAATATTTTTTTAACTCTTTTTTTTTCCCCCCAAACAAATCAAAAGACCCAATTGCTACTTCCTTTGTTTTTCTATTAAAAATTGAGTATGATAAAATAATATTATTTTTTGAAACAAAAAAATTATTTATATGGCTATTCATTATTACATTTTTTTTAAAAC
The DNA here is from genome assembly GCA_029939015.1 of Candidatus Aminicenantota bacterium. GTDB lineage: Bacteria > Acidobacteriota > Aminicenantia > UBA2199 > UBA2199 > JAOZTV01. Next base: position 2,716 of record JAOZTV010000274.1, on the reverse strand, counting down.
TTCCATTAGAAAAAAAATGAATTATTTTGTACCCCAAAACAAAAATGTTTTTATTGGAGACAAAAAAATCTTTTGGATTCTTTAAATCACCAGGTCCCTCACCCTTTCTACCAAACTCAAATCTGAACTTTCCATTTTTATAAAAAGAGATAATTTTATGTCTATTACTATCAAGCAGATAGATATTATCTTTTTCATCCAGTTCAATTTTACTTATATATCCAAATACTTCACTGTTTTTTCCTGATTCAATAGTAAATTCATCACTGAGTACAACATCAATTATCCCATTTTTTGGCTTACTTGTATTTTCAACTATCTTATAACTTTCAGTAGCTGAACTAAATATAAAATTCCCATAACAAGAAAACAATAGACTAACACATATTAAAAAAAACTTATAATTTACATTCATAATTCCTCCCATCTCTATTGTTGAATGTTAGTATCTTTTTATTCTTGACATAAACTCTACTTGGAAAATTAATAAACTCTCCAGGATCTTTGCCTTTTTTTCCAAATAACTTGATATATTTATAGTTGTTTTTTGAATAAATCCGTACCTTATAAGCTTTTCCATCAGAGATATATATATTATCTTTTCCAACAGTGATATAAAAAAATTTTGTGAGTTCAGGTAAATCAGCCAGTTTTTTAGCAAATCCAAGTGTACTTAAAACAAATAGTACAATAACTAAAATTAAATATTTAATTTTCATCCAAGCCTCCTTTTATGCCGACACGCGTCGTCAGGCAAAGTATAAACGACAGATGTCGTTTTGTCAACAAAATTATTTTTTTTGGGGAGTCCACATCGCATTCGTGCATAATTGTAGACTTTTGGCAAGACTTTTGGTATCAGTTAAACCTGTGATTCCTGTTTTGACTTACGATTTATGGTTTTTAAAATACATTAAACGATGTGCTTATAATAAGTTCTGAGAAAATAATTCCCATTCTTCATCTTCTTCTTCATTTTCTAAAATACAATAAAATATTTCATTTTCAAAACTTCGTGCCATACACGGAAGTTGCTATAATAATAAAGAAAAAAAATGAGTTTTTAGTGTCAGGAAAAGAGTGAATTAATAGATCTATATTTATCAGAGTGAATTAGGGGAACTGTTTTTTGAAAATATTTTTACAGGAGAGATATTGAATTCAAGCTAAATATAAACTACAATATTAATCAGTCAGTATTTTAGTTTGATGGCTGTTTTAATTTTTTAAAATGAAGTAAAGGAGGTAAATTATATGAGTACTGGTACAGTTATTGCTGTTGTTGCTGTCGTTTTTATTGTCATATTAGTAAGTGTTATAAGTATGAAAAAGAAAGGAAATAAGTAGCAATAATCAAGAAAAGCAATACATATAGACATAATAAAAGTTCGCCGGAGTTTTACTTTTTACTTCTTATCTGGAGTCCCTATAATAATAAAGAAAAAAATAAAAAAAGAGGGAAAGAATTTTAATTTTTTATTTAAAACTTTTTATTGACATTTTGCGTCAAAAGTATATTAAGCCTAAATTTTAGGTTAAATTAATTAAATGGAGAATGAACTAATGAAAAAAATCTTATTTGCAATTTTAGTTTTTGTAATTTTACTTACTTGTATTATTGCTCAGGATGATGTAAAAGTAAATCCTTCCAATCCTGCTGTGATTAAAAACCAGAAATCTATCAGAGACCTAGAACTGACCAAAGTAATGGAAATCACTGATGGTCAGGAAGGATGTTTTTTTAAAAAACCCCAGTTTATAAAAATAGCTACAAATGGTGATCTCTTTGTTTATGACAATAACCATCTTTACCAATTCGATTCAAAGGGGAAGTTTATCAGAGATTTAATTGTAAAGGGTGAAGGTCCGGGGGAACTGAAATATTTTTCAAATTTTTTACTTACTGATAAAACTATAGTTATCGGAGGTGTAATGCCGACTAAAATCATTATAAAGAATATTTCAGACGGTTCACTTATCTCAGATTTGAAGCTTTCAAAGACCAAAACATTTAGCTCATTACTGAAAACCATTAATGATAATTTTTACTTTACCTATCCGGATATTGATTTTCAAAAGATGAAAACAGGCATTCAAAACAAAATAAACAAATTTATACTTGCTGATTTAAAAGGAGTGATTAAAGAACAAAAACTCTCCTTCAAAACTAAAGATACATTAATTAAAAATGTGTCAAAAAATGGTGTATCGATATCTATGAATACAATTACGCAATTACTAAGCTGTTTTACATCAGACAACACACTCTATCTCAGTCATACTGAAAGATATATGATCAAACAGGTAGATTTATTAAATCAAAAAGTCATCAGAAAATTCAAAAGAGTATATAAACCGGTTACCTATATTAAACAAAAAAAAGATAAAGATAGTAAATATAAAGACCCAAATTCTTTATATAACAGAAAATATTTTAACGATATCTTACTCCTCCGGACATATAAGGATAAAATACTTGTATTCACATCTACCATAGATTCAAATAGAGGTATTCTTATAGATGTCTATAATAAAAATGGAGATTATATTGATCGTTTTTATTTGAATCTACCTGGGTTAGACCGCCATGAAAAATTATCCAGACGTTCAGTTCTCTTTAAGGATGGATATTTATGGACTTCCTTTATGGATGAGGATGATAATCCAGTTATCGCAAAGTATAAAATCAGTAACTTATAAACAATAATTATTATTA
>JAOZTV010000035.1 GCA_029939015.1 Candidatus Aminicenantota bacterium | reverse complement strand
ATAAAATAGTAGGATGGCCGTTTAACGAAGTTTTTTCTATGAAAAAAGATATTAAATAGGAACTTTGGAGAACTTTGGTGCCAGGCCAATTTTTTGAGGCCAATTTTTTGGCTGGTTGTTAATTAAAATTCGATTTTACCTCTAAATGCTCAGTCGGTTATACATATCTGTTTCTGCCGATGATACTTTATGACTGGTCAGTAGAATTGCGTGATCCATATTATTTATTTTTTGCATTATGTATTATACTCAACTTATGTAAAACCTGCAATTTATAATTTTGCTTCATTCTTTTATTTTTATTTGTTTAAAAAAAACGTTCGGTCTATACATTTAATATATACATATTAAATACTTAAAACCCTTAAAAAACATTATACAAGACCGATTTTTTTCACATCTAACTTAATTATAAACAATACGAACAACATCGATATAATAGCCGTATCCAAATAATGTGTTTCAACATTGGTATTAACGATATGATTAATCTTATCTTGTAGTTTTAAATTTCATTTATTTTTAGTGAAAAAATCAGATTTCTTCTAATTTCACCAAATTTTAAAGTATTGGTTCCATCCCTTAACAGAACTATTTTTGAATTATTACCGTTACCTCCAATCCTCTTGCCATTAACAATTGTACCAAGTTTACTGCCATTATCTTCAAAATAATATCTGTTTTCTTTTTTTGATATTGTAAAATGAGATCTTGAGATTGAATAAGGAGGTATGTCATAAAGGTTCAAATTATTATTATTTTTGATTGATTCTAAAAACTTATCTGATTTACGGCCGACTCTATATGGGAATTTATCTAAATTAACTGAGCTTTGGTTATTCATTATTCCTAAAGCTGACCTAGAACCTGGTGTCAAAGTGATTAATGAATTTTCAGCTTTTTTAAAAGGATTTTTTTCTATGGTCAATGAATTATTGGAAAGTAAATTATTAAAAGCAGTTATTATTTCTGATGATATAGATGTATTAGAATTTAAGACTGAAAATGGCAGATGAATGGATTTCCATAGTCGATCATCATAACCGATAAAACCTGTATATATTGCTGAAATAGAGAAATATTTCATTATCGCATTTTTTATAGATATTCCTTTTTTAATATCCATTTGGGTTCTTGTCTGATTCAAAACAATATTTATCTCTGTTTCTGATAGAGCCTTATCAATAGCCTCGCTTACATCTTCAGAAATTGATTTTAAATGGAAAATATAATCTTTAAAAGACACTATATTTACTTCATTTCTTTTTTTCCATATAGAATCAACAGAATCATCTAATTGCTTTTCCTTCAGAACATTGCCAATTTTTCTAAAAAGAAATTTTGTTATAAAAAGATATAAATTGTCATAAGAAGTTATTTGAGGAGTTATTACAACTACCATTTTATCTGCTAATAAAAAGGTGTCTATTGTATTAAGAGATGAACCTGCTCCAAGGTCAATAAGAATATATTTAAAATTCAGTTTTAATAGATGATTAAAAAATTTTTTCTTTTGAAAATGTTTTATACTATATGGAGAAAAGGAATTAATATCTCCAGAAATAAAACTAAGGTTTTCTAAATTTGTTTCAAGTATGATCTCTTCAAGTTCAAAATTTTTATCAAAAAAATCAGAAAGTGAATAAAGAGGCCTTTTGATACCCAAAAATGAATGCAGGTTTGCAGCTCCCAGATCAGAATCTATTAATATGGTTCTGTTTCCCATTTGAGACAAGAACATTCCCATTGCACTGGTAAAAAAACTTTTCCCAGTACCTCCTTTCCCGCCTGCTACGGCCCATATAATAGGTGAAACCTTACTGACATTATCCATATTAATCAATTTCCCTGATAGTTTTCTTTAATAAAATAATATATTTCTTCAAACAATAGCTAATATATCATAACAAAAATAAATAATCAACTTCTTGAAAATGCCATCAAGAATTGTAGCAAAATGTGTTTTTGCAATTAGCTCAAGTAAATAAAAAAAAGGAAAAACTACATTTTTTCATCTTATTTTCATGTTGGTATATTATTATTGTGTTGAAATTGGAGGATAAAATGAAAAAGAAATTTTTTACTTTAATAATAGGTATAATGGTTCTTGCAGCTTCAGTTGGTGTTACAATGATGCTCGCAGGAATGAAAAAAGCACCGGAGAGAAAAAAAATAGAAGCAAAACCGGTTCTGGTTCTGACTCGGTCTGTTGAGAACCGAAACATAAAGGCTCGGGTATCGGTTATCGGTAATTTGACAGCTGAGAATAGGATTGAACTCTACTCAGAGGTAAATGGTATCCTTCAGAAAAGCAGTAGACCTTTTCTTGAAGGTATAGGATTTAAAAAGAGTGAATCTCTAGTGAGGATTAAATCTGATGAATTCTATAAATCAATTAAGGCTCAGAAGAGCAGTTTTATGAATCAGATCGCACAGGTATTGCCTGATTTGAAGATTGATTATCCAGATGCATATAAACGATTCAAAACATTTCTGTCTAATTTTGAATTGGATAAAACAATGGCTCCACTGCCCAGAGCTCAGACAGATCAGGAAAAATACTTTCTATCTTCACAAAACATCTATAAACTCTATTACGATATTGCAGGGATGGAAGAAAAATTAAAGAAATATAATCTTAAGGCGCCGTTTAACGGAGTTGTTACCTCCAGTCTTATCAAGCCTGGAACTCTGGTAAGAGCCGGTCAGAAATTGGGCGAGTTTATTGATACAAGTCATTATTATATGGAAACATATATCAAACTTAGTGAAACCCTTCTGGTTCATATTGGCGATTCCGTTGAACTCTCATCAGATGATATTGCCGGAACATGGACAGGAAAGGTCAGTCGGATCTCTGACAGCATTGACAGCAAAACCCGGACCTTAAAAATCTTTGTTTCTGTCAGAGGGAAGAACCTGAAAGAGGGAATGTATTTGAAAGGGGATATTATTTCGGACCTTGCGGTTAAAACAGTAGAAATTCCCAGGAAACTGCTGGTTAATCAGAACTCGGTGATGGTAATCAGGCAGTCAAAAATTGACATTATGCCGATAACTATTGTTCAGTACAGGGATGAAACGGTTCTTGTGAATGGGCTTGATAACGGAACAGAATTGCCGTTGAAAATCTCAGGATTATCCAAAGGGATGTCAGTCCGGGTACAAAAGATCAAACCTTAAAGATTCGTTTAAAAAACCAATTTTTTAAATTTAAAATAGAAGGAAAAAAAGATGAAACGTTTAATTGATTATTTTATAAAAAATCCATTTGCTGGAAATGTACTGGTAATACTCATTGTATTAATGGGATTCTTCGGATTGAAGGGGCTCCGATCCACTTTGATGCCTCAGGTAGATCCGGGAATGATCGTTGTCTCTGCCACTTATCCTGGGGCATCTCCAGAAGAAATCGAGAGAGGTATTATTCTTCAAATTGAAAATAATTTGAAGGGAATCTCCGGTATTGAAAAAACCACCTCCACTTCAAGTGAAAATGCCGGTCAGGTGTTGGTTGAACTCGAAAGTGGCTATGATGTAAATGTGGTCTATCAAGATGTGAAAAATGCCGTTGACGGTATTGTATCATTCCCTTCAGGTATGGAACCTGCCAATGTCCGGATCCTGGAATTTACTACCACTGCTGTACAATTTGCCTTAAGCGGGGATATGGAACTGAGGGCGTTAAAAGCCCGTGCACGTATCGTTGAGGATGAGCTCAGGCAATTGCCAGGGATATCAAAATTAACACTTAGCGGATTTCCCGGAGAAGAGATTGAAATTTCTGTTAGAGAAGACGATCTCCAACGATTTAATATGACCCTGGACGAGGTATATTCTGCTGTTAAAAAAACAAATATGGATATTACTGGTGGTACCATGCGAGGAGAGACTGAAGAGCTCCGGATCAGAGCCAGGCTGAAGAAATATTATGCAGAGGGATTGAAAAATATCGTATTGAGAACAAATGAGGATGGTGGAGTCGTCCGATTAGATGATGTGGCGGATATCAAAGATACCTGGGCAGAGGATCCGAACAGTTTCTTTCTGGATGGGAAGACTTCCATTATGTTCACAATCAAACATACCGCCAAACAGGATATTATTAAGATATCCGATGAGATAAAAGCATATACTGCTAGATTTAATCAGAAAAATAAAGAGGTAAAGTTGACATTATTTGATGATCGTTCAGAAGATATCAAGTCCATGCAGGGAGTTCTATTGAGTAACGGATTCACCGGATTTATTCTGGTCATTATCTTTCTCTCATTTGCTTTGAATTACCGGCTTTCCTTCTGGGTGGCGATCAGTATTCCCCTCTCTTTTTTCGGTATGTTCATGGTTGGCGCCATGATGGGTATCACTCTGAACCGGGTCTCAATGTTCGGTATGATTTTGGTTATCGGTATTCTGGTGGACGATGGTATTGTCATTGCAGAAAATATATATCAGCATTTTGAAAAGGGGAAATCCAATCTGAAGGCGGCACTTGATGGTACAATGGAAGTTATCCCTGCTGTTTTTGCTGCGGTTCTGACTACTATTATTGCCTTTGGGGCATTTTTCTTTCTGGACGGGATGATGGGGGAGCTCTTTAAGGAGATGGCCTTTGTTGTAATCGCTTCACTGGCGTTTTCATTGATTGAAGCGGCCTTTATCCTGCCAGCTCATATTGGTCATTCAAGGGCATTGAAAGGGCATGTGAAACCCTCGTGGATTGAAAAAAAATTCACAGGTCTGATGTCCGGATTAAGAGATAGAATATTTGAACCGGTTCTCCGTCTGGCGCTGGATCATAAATTGATTACAATCATTATTCCTATTGGACTTTTATTGATAACCTTTGGTGCATTTAAAGGGGGAATTATTAAATCCGGCGATCCGAATATTGAAGATAAGAGTTTTCTACAGATTTCTCTGGAACTGCCTGCCGGTTCTACTGAAAAGCAGACCCTGTCCATATTGAATAATATTGAAAAAAAAGCTATAGTAGTGGCAGGGAAATTTGATCCAAAACATAAAACTACCGGTAAAACGATTCGGAATATTAACAAACAGATCAACTCATCCCGTTCTGGATCCATCACAGTGCTATTGCAGGAATCAGAGGAACGTCTCTATCACTCTGCAGAATTTTCAAATGCCCTCCAGAAAGAAGTGGGGGAAATTCCAGAAGCTGAAAGGGTAAATTATCAACAGACAAGTCAGTTTGGGAAACCAGTGTCCATCTCTATTATGAGTCACAACCTTGAAGAAATCGAAAAGGCCAGGATTGAATTGAAGAGTGAATTGAATAAACTGGCAGGTCTTAAGAATGTTGAGGATGACTATAATACCGGCATGCGGGAAATAAATATCCGCCTGAAAGACCAGGCTTATCTTCTGGGGCTGGATACAGACATGGTGATGAGTGCTGTTCGTAAAGGAGTATTTGGTTATGAGGTACAGCGACTCCATCGGGGGCAGGATGAAGTTAAGGTCTGGGTAAGGATGAATAAGGCGGACAGATCATCAATTGGCAAACTGGAAAACATGCGGATCCGACTACAGGATGGACGGAATATCCCGCTTAAAGAGATTGCACATTTATCATTTGAACGTAATTTTGAAAACATAAAACATCTTGATGGACGTCGACAGATTACGATACAGGCGGACAATAAGGATGAAACAGTTGCCATTTCAGAAATAAAACAGGCTATCAGAAATACAATCCTGCCGGCCATAAAAAAAAAATATCCCTCCATCTCTTTCTATTTTGGAGGTAGGGATGCTCGTCTGGGAAAAACATATAATTCCATGGGTAGCATTGTGCCGGTAACACTTATCCTACTTTTAACAGTGGTAATATTTACATTTCGTTCTTTTTCTCAGACATTCCTGATATTTGCTATGGTTCCATTCGGTTTTATCGGTGTTGGCTGGGGTCATTTTATCCATGGTATTGCAATTGATATGCCTTCCATACTTGGTATTGTCGCCCTGATGGGAGTGATGGTCAATGATTCGATTGTGCTGATCTCTACGGTCAATAATCGGAGAAAAAAATCAGTCAACTATAAAACAATAGTTTATGAAGCAGCCATGTCACGGTTTCGTCCGATTTTATTAACCTCAATGACAACGATTGCAGGTCTGGCACCATTGATTATCACCAATAATTCTTCATCTAGGATGGTGATCCCGATGGCAGTTTCGCTAGCCTACGGGTTAATTGTCTCAACCTTTACTACCCTGTTGGTGCTTCCTGCTTGGCTACTGATACTGGATCGTATCAAAGATTTTAAAAAAAAAGTATTACAGAAGAATGAATTAAACACATCTGTTGAAAAAAAAATGGATCCCCAAGTTATATAAGGAGGAAAAGGATTATGAAAAAGATCATTTTAATTTTATTAATAGCATCAACATCTTTGATGAATTTTGCAGAGGACAAGCCTCTGAGTCTTGAAGAGGCGATAAAACATGGATTAAAAAATAATTTTCAGGTACAAATCGTACGTGAAGAGGTGAACATATCAAAAAACAGGAATTCCTGGGGTGCAGCTGGGCGGTATCCGAACATTTCTTCAAGTGTTGGTGTAAACAATCGCTATACCAATACTCCTTCTCAGGCGGTTGCAAATGAGCGGGATGGAGACGGCAGTACCACCTATAGCTTTTCTATTGATTCAAACTGGGCTTTGTTCAGTGGTTTTAAGGTAAAAATGACAAAGGGGAAGTTTGAATTGCAGGAAAAACTCAGCTCTGGAAATGCTGAAACTGTCATGGAGGCTACTGTTCAGGGAATTATTCTGTCTTATTACCGGGTAAAACTGGAACAGGAGAGATTGAAAATTAGAAAAGAGTTGATGGCGTTATCCAGGGATCGGTATGATCGTGAACTGGAAAAGAAAAAGTTTGGTGCCGCCACAACATATACCTCGCTGCAGTATAAAACATCCATGTTACAGGACGAGGCCAATTATATATCCCAGCAGAATACTCTTTCCTCTGCCATGCGGGAGTTAAATCGTCTATTGGGCAATACCGAAGAGATTATCTATACATTGACGGATAAGTTTAAAATTCCATCCGAGAAATTTCAGCTGGAGACATTGAGGGCAGAGATGAGCAGGCATAACCGTTCTTTGAAAAATCTTGAGATAAATCAGGAGATATTGCAAAAAGATGTCTCCATTCAGAAGAGCAATTTATGGCCGACTCTCTCATTAAATACTGGAGCACAATCCAGCACTATTGCGGGTTATTCCACCTATACCGGCTATGCGAATGTTGGAATTTCCTATAATATTTTCAATGGTGGCAATACCCGTCTGGCAATTGCCAATGCAAAAATCAACAAGAAAATGGGGGATTTGCGTCTAAAGGAGGCCCAGGTGAGTCTGGAAAAGCAGCTCAGAGATACTCTTGCCCTTTATAATACCAGAAAAACCCTCTTAAATGTTTCAAATGAGCAGTTGAAGACCGCATCACTCAGTTTGAAATTATCTGAAGAAAGGGTGAATTCTGGTCTTATTAACTCTTTTAATTACCGGGATATTCAATTGGCATATTTGAATGCTGCCTTAAACAAGCTTCAGTCAATCTACGACCTGATCGACAGCAAAACCAGTCTCTTAATTACCACTGGGAAATTCCAGTTTAAATAAATACTCCTAGATGAGTTGACAAAAAAGTAAGCAATAAAAATTTAAAAAAAAATTGGATGAAAAAAAACAAAAAGGGTATAATGGTGTTTAAATGCGAATACTAATAATTGAGGATGATCGGAGAATTGCGTCCGTATTGCAGAAAGGACTAAAATCCGAGATGTATGCCGTGGATATTGCCTATACCGGTGAAGCGGGCGAAGAACTCGCTTCAATTAATGATTATGATATTATCATACTGGATATCATGCTACCGGGACAGGATGGATGGGAGACCTGCACCCATATCAGAAATGATGGTATAAAAACACCGATATTGATGCTGACAGCATTAGACAATGTGGATTATAAGATTCGGGGGCTTGATACAGGAGCAGATGACTATCTGCCAAAACCATTTCATTTTGGAGAATTGCTGGCAAGATTGAGGGCGCTAGTCAGACGCAGCACAGATGTAAAGACTTCTCTTATTGAAAAATATGGATTAAAGCTGGATCTATCGACCCATAAGGTTCAACGGGATGGAAAAGAAATTCTTCTGACAACCAAGGAGTTTTCGATGCTCCAATTATTAATGCTCAATGCCGGCAGGATATTGTCCAGAGCGGTTATTGCCGAGAGTGTATGGGATATGAATTTTGATCCCCGGAGTAATGTGATTGACTCTTTCATTAAAATGCTACGGCAGAAAGTAGATAAAGATTTTTCAAAAAAACTAATCCGTACTGTCAGGGGATCAGGATATGTTTTCTCTGATGATGAGGCCTATTAGATGAAACTATTTAAATTTACAATCAAATCAAAGTTGATTAGTCTATATACGGTAATATTTGCTATATTATTGACACTGGTTGGATATGGAACGGTAATTGTGTTTGAACGGATGTTTGTCTCAAGGTTGGATACCTATCTGATCGCATATTCTCAGATCTTTCAGGAAAAAATCCCAAAGTATTTGATGGAGGGAAATTTTAAATCAGGTGAATTGCCACGGGCTAACGAGTCGGAGTTAAGAAGCCTAAAAAAAGCGGTTCATTTACCCCAGAGAACAGTTTTTTCTTTTTCAGATGTCCAGCTTCAGCTAGTTGATGGGAAGGGTAAGTTTTTAATTGGAGATCAGCACTTGGAGAAGGCAAGGAGATACCGAAAAAGCAAGGTGGTATCCCCTGAACGGATGTCTTTTCTTTTACTTGATTCAGGAGAAAAGACGTTCCGGATGTATAGAAAACGACTTTTTCCCTCATTGAAGCGATTCCCTAAGAAATTTTCAAAAAAATTATCAGAGCTTTTCGGACTTGATAAGATGCCCGATGAGGTCATCCTGGAGGTTGCTATTTCCATGGAGGGATTTGATGAGATTAAGGATCATATAATCCATGGACAACTTATTCTAGTAACCATTGCTCTCCTGATTGCTGGGCTTGCCTCATATTTTATTGCCCGATATGGTTTTAAACCGGTGACCCGAATGGCAAAAACAGCGGGAATCATCAGTGCGACCAATCTGGATCAGCGGTTGGAACTGCCGAAGGAAGAGGATGAAGTTCATATGCTTGGGAAGACAATGAATGCAATGATAGAGCGAATACAAAAGGCGTTTAAATTGCAGCAGCAGTTCATTGCTGATGCGTCCCATGAGATTCAGACTCCCTTAACCATTATTATGGCTGAGCTGGAATTATCATTGAAAAAGATAAAAGATCAGGAGGCTCGTGAAGGGATTGAAATTTCCCTGTCTGAATTGGAGAATTTATCAAAATTATCTAAGTCACTCTTAACTCTGGCAAGATTAGATACAAAAGAAGATGACTTGCGATTTAAGAGTGTCAGATTAGATGAATTATTGATGGAATCTATACAAAATTTGCAGGGATTGGCAAAACAAAAACAAATAAAATTAGAGATTTTTATAATGGAATCAATAGAGATTCAGGCTGAATCGGAGAAATTAAGAAAAGCCATTATCAATATAATTGAAAATGCAATTAAATACTCTAAGGTAGGAAAAAAAATATCTGTACATCTCAAAAAATTAGAAAAACAAGTTCTGATTGAAATAAAGGATAGTGGCGTCGGTATATCTGATAAGGCACTCCCATATGTTTTTAACCGGTTCTACCGTGCACCTGAACATCGGGGGGAGATTATTGGTAACGGGCTGGGTCTGGCAATCGTAAAACAGATTATAGAATTGCATAAAGGGAAAATTTCGATTGACAGTAAGTCAGGTGTCGGTACTACTGTCCGTATGAGCTTCCCTTTATAGATTATAAAAATTTATTCTTGCTTTTTAAATATTATCAATGATTGTTCTCTATTAGATTTATCCAGTATATCTTTAATATAAATGTATTTATCAGCTTCTATTACTGATTTTTTAATACCTCTATAATATTTAATATTTATTTTTCCCTTGGATACTTCTTTTACACTATTAATAAATACCCCAAATTCATTTTCTATTTGTTCTTTTTTTGCCATAAAATCTATGGTCATATTATTGTCATACTTAATATTTAAATTTATTTCAATTCCATGAGCACTATTCAATACAATAGGAGATATTCTTTTTTTGAGATATGAATCATTTTTTAAAACAGGACTGTAATTAAAGCCTTTTAAAACAAAATATCCTTTATTTAATTGTTTTAAAAATTTCCCTTCAAGTTCAATCTCTGCTTTGATAGAGTTAACTGAAAGATTTAAAATTTTTAAAGCTGTTATTTTAGATACATTAAAAAATTTTGATAAACTTTTCTTAATATATTTTTTCCCTGTAGATGATGCCCTATAATTATAATAATTACCTGAAATCATTATAAGGAGCTTTCCATTATATTTTTCTCCCTTTAATTTAATATCCCCTGATATACTTATTTTGTTTTTACTATAATCTGATTTTTTAATAGTTTCAATCTTTCCAGTATCTAAATTATATAAAGATTGTCCATAAATTGACTTGGGTATAGGTCCATTCTGAAGATGTACCGGATCAAGAAAGACAGGAGTTTTACATTCATCAGTAATTTTTATATAATAATTTTTCACTGCCAGAAGGGTTGGAATATCTTTATTAAAAACATCTTTTGTTATTAAAAACATAAGCTCATTTTTAATTCCGGCACTATTCAAAATGCCTGATAGTAAATAAGCTTTTTCCAGAGAAGTTGCATAATTTGAATTATATACCTTCTCTATTTTCCTGACTCTATTTCCAATGATTTTTTGTTCAAGTTTACAATGATCAATCTCTGACACAATCATTTTTTGAACCTTAAAAAGTTTTTCCATATCAGATGATGTTGTCTTTTTAAAAGGCTTTAACAGGCTTATAGGAATATCTTCTTTAACATATCTTTTAGGGAATATCTCAGCCCAGTTTTTCGCTTCTGTAAAGATAAAACAGCCTCTACTCATTTCAGAAATAGGCTCCTTATTAAATTGACTAATTGATTTTAATGCCAACGAATATTCTACAAAATCTCCATCGGTATTTTTTTTCAAAAGTTTATTATGTTTATTTAAATAAAAATTTATCTTTTTCTCTTTTGGAAAAATGACCTTAATATTTAATTCATTTACCGGAAATTGTTCAGACAAATATTCTAGACCTGAAAAATAGGTGTTAAAGCCTGGTTTTGTATATAGCCTATACTTAAATTCTATGATTGCACCTCTTTCAATGCCTACATGGGTTACAACCATCTCTTTGAGACCTGCAAAGTTGGGAAATTTTTTTGCCCTATATGGTAAAACTTCATTATAGGCATTTTTTGGAGATTTTACTTTTTTTCCATCCTTCATTGTTGTTTCAGATATCAATATTTCCAATTTTTGAAAATCCGGATTATACTTAATAAAACTTTCTCCAAAGAGTCTGTTTGTTGCCCTGTATGAGTGAAGTTTAACTATGGAGTGATACTCCATCATAGAAGAACCATCAGCATTCAGCTTGTATAAAACACTTTTTTTTAGATACTCAGCATCAAACTTAGATGAAGCTGAGAGGGAAAAACTCACTATCAAAATGAATATATATAATATAATTTTTTTTTTCATTATTTACTCCTCTTCTTTAATATAAGAACGCCGGATTTTGGTGTTTTGAATTCAAGAACAGATTGTTTGAAGCTATTCCAATCTTCAGGTTGGTAGATTCTTTTTTTTAATTTAAGTTGTTTTTTTATTGTAATTATTTTTCCTTTTTGTTTTATATATCCTATGAAATCTGCACCTGAACCCTTTATGTTTTTTAATTTAATTTTATCCAAAAGTTTTAAACCCTTTGGCAAAGATAATTTTTCATTAACGCTAATTAACTGAGAACAACGGGTTCTGAAAGGAAATTTCCTTTTTTTAATTTTAGTGTCAATCCTATTAAAGCTTAGTAGATATGAAAAAGGAAGTTTTGAAGACAAGGGTTTAATATAGGTGTTTTCCAGTCCGGAATCTGCAAAATCAGGTATAATAAAATTGAAACTCATTTCAAAGGGATCTGATATATCATAAGGATTGGTATAAGAAAGATTTTTGACAATCATAAGTGGGTTATAATTATAAAAATTTCTCTGGATAATTCTTTTCCATTCCGTTTTGTTATATCTTGTAAAACCCCTTCTAAATCCGGAATCTGTCTGTCCCTCAGCTGATATTATAATTTTACCACTTAAAGTTCCATTTTTGTCTAATGTTGATTTTATATTATATTTTAAATAATGCTTTTCCGGTGGACTTAGAGGTGTAGAATTAAGGTCTGCTCCCTCAGGAACACCCATCAGGTACTCCTGCTGCTGTTCTGCAGATGACCATAACTCTCTTACTCCAGGTACCCAGGTTGGGTCAAGGAGATGATACTTGTTTTTAACTTTAACAAGAGTTACGCAATGATTAAACTGATCAGCAGGGATTTTATCTATCCTTGAACCAGCCATTGTCATAGCAGGATAGGATTCAAAGCCTGCAACTCTCAGCATCGTAATTAACATACCTGCCTTATCCTTACATACACCACAACGGTCGTTAAATGTCATTGCACCCTTATGAAGTGTAAATCCTTCACCCTCTCCCATTGAAATGCCAGAATAACGTATCTCATCTGCGACCCAGTGAGTAAGAGCTGAAATTTTATCCCAATCATTTTTACTATCCTTAATTATCTCTTTAACCTTTTTGTTGATTGCATCGTTGGTATCAAAAGAACCAAAATCCTCATTAACCTTGTAAAACCAGAGAGATTTTGCTTTCCAGTCAGGCGATGTGGATAGAAGGAGTTTTGGAGCAACATCAGAAAGACTAACCATGTTTTTTTCTCTTTTTATTGGTTTAATATCTTTTTTTTCCCAGAGGTAGTTAATTCTGTCTCCTTTATTCCTTGAATAATGTCTTGCTTCACCATTATAAAATTCAAATTGAAGTTTTTTATTTATTGGCACACTTAATTTATAGGTTTTTCTGAGTATATGGTAGTTGGAATAAAATGGAATAATATCATAAAAATGTCCCTTCATTGGCGGAATATATTTTGAATCATCTCCTTTAGAAGTATCCATAAGAAGAGCATATGTGAAGCCTTTCATATATGTCTTAATTAAAAGTCCATCACCAGGTTCAAGTCTGCCAATCGGAATAATTTTTTCCTTAGCTCCCCAGTAAATCGCTCTTGCAGATGCAGTGTAGTCTCTTACTCCAGTAAGTGGAACATTGATGACTTTCCCATTTTTTTTTAAAATTTGAACTTTCTTAAATTCAATATATGCCGATCCCGGATCATATCCCAGAATAAATGAGTGCAAATCTCTAGCACCTTTTTTAGTAAGTACCTTAAATAAGATTTCTTTGTTTACATGATTCAATCCAGAATCCATCATTTTTGTATTTGTTTCTTCAAAAATAATGATATAGGGAGCATTCTTATAAACTGTTTTACCCCCACTTTCAGATAATAGCTTTGAATATTTATTCGGTGTTTCCTTATTCGGTGAATGATTTTTCTGACCCTGAATTGAAAAAAATGAAAAAAGAATTAACAGGGAAAAATATAAAAGTTTCTTCATGCCTGCCTCCAAATTATTTATTATATTAATCAATATTCTATTACATTTTTATTTTAAAATCCAGAAATTAATTAATTCTTCTGTAAGCGTCCTGTAAACCCCATCTATTAATTATTTTATAGACCCATTTTTTTAATCTTGGATAAAGAAGAAAAGAAAAAACTTGAATAGTACTAAAAATTCCCAGAGGATTAGTTTAGAATATTGGTGAGAAAAAAAAATAAAAAAAAAGATATTGTTTTTGAGATAAAATATGGATTTTTTTATATAATAATATTGTTGCAATTTTAGTTAACTATTCAGGAGGTGATGATGAAAAGAAAGTTTTTAATAAGTAATTGGATGATTTTCCCGAAATTATTTGTACTCTTTGTTTTTTTTGGTCAATCAAGTTTAATGAGTGATCAAGTATCAACAAAAAAGAAAAATCTTGCTAAACGAGGACAGCATAATGTTTTTACTTCAAAAATCATTAACACAAAAAGGTTATCTTTTACCTATACACTTGCAGAAACTCCAGTAGGTACTTTTAACCCAAAAACAATTAACACGAGCAGGCTGTCTTTTAGTTATACGCATATAGCTGATCCAGCAGGTATTTTCAAAGCTAAAATTATTAATACCAAAAGATTAAAGTTTTCATATAAGAAAAAGAATTAATTTTATAATCATATAGAAATGCTTATAAAATCTATACTATTAAGGAGGAAGAAATGAAAAAGACAAGCTATTTATTTTATGTAATACTAATGTTAGTTATATTTATGTCTAATACAATGAATTTATCTGGTATAAAATTAGAAAGAGATTTTACTTTCAATGTGCCAGTAAAAGTTGGAAATGCTGATTTACTTATTGACAGTGTTAAAATTATTGCATTTGTTAGTTCAAAAAAAGTACCATCAATGGGAGCATATTTACTTGGACGTGGTGAAAGGGTTTATAATATAAGTAATCAAAGAATGGCAATGTTCAGGGCTAGTATAAGTTTTGATGTTAATTCTGGTAAAGACCCATTACATGTAAAATCGTGGAGTGTTAAAATACAAGCTCGTAAAAAGGGCGGGACATCTTATAATGAAGTTGGATGGATTGCTTCCACTGATCCAAATATTAATTTAGAAAATGGCTATAATACAGGTGACAGGGGCACCATTACACATTAAGTATAATTTTATAATAAAATAGATGTTCTGCTCTTATAACTACCATAACCCCGAGAGGTGCAATTGCCTTTGTTATATTGTCTGCTATTTGCTTAGTTAGGGACTTTTCAGGAATTTTGTGGAATTTTGGAGTGTGGAATTTTGGTGCCAGTCCAGAAATTTTTTTATCTGCGAATAAAGAGAGTCAAGTTTTTTGTTTTTTGA
>JAOZTV010000569.1 GCA_029939015.1 Candidatus Aminicenantota bacterium | reverse complement strand
CAGAAAAGTACAAAATTGATAGAATATTTCTTTGATAATATCAGAACAAAACCCGGGGTTAGCAAAGCCAAAATCGAAGACTTACTCTATTCTGTCTTTGGTAGATATGAACAGAATGTTGATATACTTGCTCTCAAAGATGATTATTCTATCTTTGCAGGAGATCTGGGGCTGAAGGTTTCAATAATGCTTATCTCTGCAGACATTACAAATGATTATAGCTCATATCTCAAACACTATGAAGACGAATTTTTTTCAAGGAAGTATTTTCAGGAATTAATGCTCAAGCTTGAAATTCAAAAGTCAGATATCCCGGCAATATCTAAAGAACTCACATTTGCTCTTTTCAGATTTATTGACCTGATAGGGGATATTGAACCTTATAATTTTAAATTACGGGAAACTATATCAGATATCTTTGTCAATAATGCATCGTATAAATACCCTATTGGAGGTTATTCTGAAATAACTTCAGAAAGGGATGAGCTGGAACGGTTATTATACTCTGAATTAATTTATATGGGAGAGGATATTGGCAAAACAGACCTTTTTACAATTAAATATCTTGAAAATGATCTTCTCTATTTGAAACGGGATGAAAATAGTTTCTATGGTTCAGCTATTTCATTTATATTTGATCTTTCAAATGTCAGACTTTTCATAAAAGACAGAAAAGAGTTTATCCCTGAATACCTTCTGATTCTTATCTTTATTAAATCAGTTATAAAGGTCATCACAAACGAAATAAGTGAAATGAGAACATATTTTATTCTAAAGGGTGTTCCTGCAAATATTCAGGGAGTTGTTAAATATTTTCTACCAGAAGGGATAGACATTGAAAGCCCCGATTGCCCTGATGATATAAAAAAAGGAATTTCAATATATACAGTATTTAATGGAAAAATAAAAAGTGATATTAAATATGATATAAAAAAAAGTATATCAATAGACCGGGATAAATTTAAGGTTGGTAAAACAAAAATAAGGCTTTTTGATAAGAGAAAGGTAGTTGCAAAATTAAAAGATGACCGGGATGGACTAAGAAATCAAATCCAGGATAATTATGTTAATGCATTAAAAGGTTATTTTAAGTTTTTGAAATTGTAATAATGTTAAAATAATAAGAATGAAATATAATTCAGAAATACATCATAGACAATCAATAAGAATAAAAAATTATGATTATACCCAGGCAGGGTGTTATTATATAACCATAT
>JAOZTV010000568.1 GCA_029939015.1 Candidatus Aminicenantota bacterium | reverse complement strand
AAATCAACATTTGCTTAAGCTCTGAAACACTGTCTGGTAGCACGTTTTGACCTCTGTTAACCATAGATAATTATAGCATTTTTACACCGTTTTGTACAGTAAAAAACTGCTCTTTCTAAAGGTTTTTATGATATTTTTGAGTAGATTTCAGGCTGGTAAGCATGGGGCTGATTTAAGTCTATTCCGTCCAATAACCAACCTAATTCCCGGCTCGATATCTCAAGAACTTCCTGCTCATCAGAAGGCCACCTGAATCGCTCTTTCTCAAGTCGCTTATACCATAAACAAAACCCATTCCTATCCCAGTACAATATTTTTAATATATTTCTGCGTTTATTACAAAATACAAAAAGACTTCCTGAAAATATATCAACATCCATATTATCTGATATATAAATAGATAAGCCGTTAACTGATTTACGCATATCTGTTTTTTCTAATACAAGATATACTTTTACGCCGGATAATGAATAAAACATTATACTGCTCTTAATACTCGAATTAATCTTGACAAAGCTTCATCGCAAAAATTATTATCAAGGTCAATTGATACATCTCTAAGATGTACTTTTATAGATGTATTGCTTATAGAAGATTGAAACCGACTCTTAAAAAACTGATCCTGCTGAACCTGTACTATTTTTACTGAGGAAGATTTCTTATTAATACTTTTTGTGTTTTGAGGATTATTAAACTTTCTCCTCCAGTATTGAAATGTCCTCAAATTTAATCCTTGTTCAATACAAAATTTTGTCTGACTTATTCCACTCGCTTCCCATTTGGAAAGCCTCGCTTGCCATTGCTCTTGATTTATTCTTCGCTCTCTTGAAATTCCCATAAATAATTACCTCCATTTGTTTTAAATGGAAAGTCTTACAGAAAATATCTGTTTTGGGAAGATGCGGTTTATTAATCGCTTACTTATAAAGGGCAGCCGGATCTTGCTGATTATGATAATCTCCTTAGCGGGATAGATCAAAAGTAAACTTATATGATCTTCACCAATGATTAATGCACTGGATCCAGGACCATGCTAATAAACGGGTTACATTATCAAAATGTGACACCATTGTACACTCGGACTACTTCATGCCCAATAGAAAAGTATACTAGATTTCTTTTGTAAAGGTAAGTTACTTGTAGATCAATTCCGAGAGACTCGGGTTATTTGCTAATAACTTTGATGCTGATTGATTATCCATTAATTCAGTATATCTGAGTACCTC
>JAOZTV010000273.1:2422-4343 GCA_029939015.1 Candidatus Aminicenantota bacterium | reverse complement strand
CAAACACATTTATACAAAAGCCTTTCAGACTTAAGAATTTAGTGGAAGAAGTACGTAGGGTTTTAGATATGAATTAAATTTATACTATGATATTATTAAAAAACAATAAAAAGAGTGTCGGAATGTGGATTTAAAGAAAGAAGAAAAAAAATTTGATTGTCTTTTAACCACCCAGGAAATCATAGCTGAGTTTTGTCTGGAATTCTGATGTTTTTGATAAGATGTTTTTCAGATTAAGAGTCTCGATATCATTTATTGTGTTTAAATCTAATTCGTCGTTAACGCTTTTAAGATCAGCATGAGAAAATATTTGATTGGAAAAACGCAATTGCCATAGGTAGTCAAATACAAATAACATTTCTTTGAATGATGAATTGTTTTTGTTTTCAATCTCAATTAGCTTTTTTAAACGTGCAATAGTACCCGGTTTTGTAATTTTATTTTTTAATGCATAAATCCTGACAATAATCTCAATTGGTTTGAGACTTTCTTTTATATTTATTGATTTAATGCCATCTTTAGTTTCAGTCTTAATATTTCCTAATAAGTTGAGTGGGGCTTTATAGTTAAGGCAATTTTGAGCAAAATGGATAAAGAATAATGGGTTTTTGTCAACTAATGACATAATATGTGATTGTAGCTCATTTACAAGTTTTTTGTCTCCATAAGGGCTGAATATATCGAGAAATATATTTACTTTTAGAATAGATTCAGTGCTTGTATCTAAAATCCACTCAGAAAAAAGATTTTTCCATTCAGAAATTGATAAACAATATTGAGGATTCATTGCCATAATCCCTCCTGGACAGAAACGATAGCCAGCCTTATCAAGCTTTGCACAAACATCGTTTGCTAGGTTTAGAAAATATCTCTTTGCTTTTTCAATTTCATTTTTTTGAACATCATCAAATATTAATGCGTTATCCTGATCTGAAAACATTGTCATTTCGTGTCTTGCATTACTTCCTAAAGATAAAAAAGCAAAGGACACAGGTGGTTTGCCTATTGTATCAATAGAAAGTAATATAAATTTTTTAATTGCAGCATCATACATTTTTCCTATCATGCCCCTGAGAATATCTGGTTTTACACCATAATTGGCAATTTCTCTTATTAAATTAGGCAATCTATTTAATGAATGAATTACGTGTCCTACATTTTTACTCTTTTTTATCTCAGTTAATATATCAAGTGGAACTCCTGAATAATCTTGAGAAAATACATGATGGTTAATAAAGCCGGATGGTTTATGAACAATTGGTCTGAAAGATATTATATGACCATTTTTGCTTGAAAAAAATATTCTTGATACGGTTATAATAACGTCAATAATCTCTCCAGTTTTAGTACTCAATTGTGCTTCAAAAGGTTTTGATTGTAAAATCCCATTTTGTGTACTGCGAAGGATAGCAATGGGGTTTGAGTTTAAAGTTTTTTCAAGTTTGAATAATTCCCCTGTTTTTTTTTCAATCAGTTCTTTGTCAGAAAAGCCCAACATTCTCTGTAATGTGAAGTTTGAATAAACAATAATCCCATCAATTTCAAGGATTTGTCCCTCATTTGAAGCCTCTACAAGAGCACGATACCTGTCTTTAGCTTCTCTTAAGCCAGTTTCTGCTTTTAGTCGGTCCTTTTCAATTTTATGACTTTGAAATATTACATTAAGTAAAATTATTATAAGTATAATAGAAAAAAAAGCAAGAATGATAAATAGATTTTTACGTAATTGATAGAGTTCTTCATCTACATCATTGATATAAATGCCGGTTCCAATGACCCACCCCCATTCAGGAATTCCTTTTACATAAGACAACTTCGGTATATGTAGGGAAGCATCATCCTGCCATTGCCAGAAATACTCAAGATAGCCGCTTCCATTATTTTTTACTAATTTTACAAATTCAACAAAAAGTTTTTTTCC
>JAOZTV010000273.1:0-2322 GCA_029939015.1 Candidatus Aminicenantota bacterium | reverse complement strand
ATCATATTATTACGAAAAACTGGTATTACTAAAATAAAAACAGATGTCATAAAAATGATTATTGCAATTATTATTGGAACAATTATTCTTAAAATAAAACCTTTAGAGAAGGAACTTGCAAATTGATTCTTTTGAGAATAAGCCTTCCCATTAAAATATTCAGTTAATTCCTTTTTACTTAAAATTTTTTCACTTTCAATTTTCTCATCATTTTCATGATATTTTTCAGTAAAAGTACCGTTCTCAAAATCTTCGCGTGTTGGAAGATAACCATTATAATCATCTTTGATATGACATTCAAAGACATTTTTGATTTGTTCCCTTGAATACTTTTCTTTAAACTCTTCGTATGCATCATCTAAAGCTTCTATACAATGACGGAATTTTCTATGGTCATAAGGGTTATAGTTTTTATCTTCGTCATATTTTAAAAAAAGTTCAAAATTTTCCCTGTCAAATAAACCGTCTATCCATTTATGAATATCTTCGGCACTAATGCCAACAATCTTTTTGGTTCTATCTGCATGTACTGATATTTTCATTATATTCAATAATAAATAAAACATAAATAAATGTCAAATAAATGTTTTTTATTAGCAAGAAAATTTTTTATGTTTGTCTTAATAATATACACGGTAGTTTAAACTGTGTAAAAAAAAATTAGGAGAATTAAAGTATGAAAAAATTTAAAGTTATAATGTTGATTATGTTCTTTTTAGTAAGTGTGATTTCAGTATCCAGTTTGAGTGCTGAAAAAAATGAAGTTAAAAATGTTGAAAAATCTAAAAAATCTGATTGCATCAAGCATTCTCTAACTCACACCTGTCCAATGGCTTCCTGCAAAACATTTAGTGATAAAGCCGGTAAGTGTCCAAAATGTGGAATGGAACTAAAAAAAATTGATACAAAGAAATGTGAAGGTAAAAAAAATCACAAAAAATGCTGTGATGGAAAAAAATCAAATAAAAAATGTGATGGCAAGAAAGATAAATCACATAAAAAATGTGATGGTAAGAAAGGTAAATCACATAAAAAATGTGGTGGAAAATAATTTAGGTATAATTATAGTGTAGGGGTGGAGATGGACTTAAGTTCCACCCTTTTTTTTTATTAAAAAAAAGATTATAATACTTCTTATATGAATAAAAATGAAATTATTGACAAGTATTATAATAAAATTTATAAACTATGTCTTTATAATCTAAATAATGATCAGGAAGCTGAAGATCTTACTCAGGATATATTTTTTAAAGTAATAAAAAATATTGAGTCGTTTCATGAACAGTCTCAACTTTATACATGGATATATAGAATTGCAATTAATACAATTATTAATTATTCAAGAAGAAAAAAAATAGTTAAATTTTTTTCTTTGAGTAGTGAATCCGGCTCAGACATGGAACTTAGTGATATGTCTGAAAATGATCCGGCAAGAAATAATGAGAATAATGAGACTGAAAGCTTAAAGTTAAAAGCACTTCAGAATTCTATGAAATTATTATCGGCAAAAGAAAAAACTGCCTTTTATTTATTCTGTTATGATAATTTGAAACAAAAAGAAATTGCCGAAATAATGAAGTCTTCTGTTTCAGCTGTTGAGTCTTTGATTTTTAAATCAAAGAGGAAAATAAAAAGGGAAATAGCAAGAACATATCCCGATATCTGTCAAATAAAGAGGAGTTAAAATGGATAAAAAAAATGATTATATTGTTGATGAGCTTACAAAGACTCATAATGATTTTTTAGAGAATAAAACATCAGATCTTTTTTTTAAAAGAGAAAAATTAAAAAGAATTATTGAAAATGGTAAAAGCACCAATAGGTCAATAAATCTAACAAAACTTATCTCTGCTTATACATTGATGGTTATTGTTTTTACCTTCTTTAGTTTTATGATTATTAACCATTTTTACAGTAAAAAAATGACTAAGGTGGATACGGAATTAAATATGTCCCTGTTTCTTAAAGATTCACCCGGAGCCATTTTACTTTCCTATAATGATGAGGTGATAAAATGAAAAAACTTGTGATAATCTCTATTTTTCTTTTTTCAATTATTTTTAATATTGTTTTTGTGTATCATCTTGTCACTGTTCATAAGGATAATAAAAACAATGTTTTAGATGATGTTATTCTTTCTACTGAGCAGCAGAATTTAATAAATAAGAAAACCAAATTCATTATTAAAAAAAATAAAGAACTGAATTTGGAATTAAAAAAATGTAGAAAAGATCTATATTCTATTTTAGATAACGATAATCCGGATAGAGAAAAGATTAAGATCTGTATTGATGCAATTAATAATATTCAAAAAGAAATGCA
>JAOZTV010000272.1 GCA_029939015.1 Candidatus Aminicenantota bacterium | reverse complement strand
ATCTTCATCTAATTATTCCTCCTTTTTTCATCCAAAATAAAGATATGATTATATTGAGTCATTTTAAATAGTATTTTTTACTCTTTAAAATTTTGGGAATAAAGACTATATAGGACAAAAGTCCTATTTCTGTTTTTAGTAATAATAGCTATTGGAATATTTTTATAATAATTTACTATATGATAAGAGGAGAATACAAATGAATTATATAAAATTGATTTTAATTGTTTTAGTGGTATCTATGATAGGTTTGGTAGGATGTTCAAGTAAGAATATTGAAATGTCTCCGAATAAATCTAATTTCAGTATAGATTTTAAATGGAGTAAAAGAAATATGTGTAACAGCACTATTTCACCTAAAATTATTCTTAATAATTTACCAAGTGAAACTGTACGACTGCAATGGTCATTAAAAGATTTACAAGTGCCTCAGTATAACCATGGTAGTGGTAGCATAAAAGCCATGGCAATTATTCAAGAAGGGACATTAAAAGGATATCGTGGCCCATGTCCACCAAGTACAAGTGCATTAGGTCATTTTTATAGATTTACTATTAAGGCAATTAATGTTAATGGAAAAACAATTGGAATTGCTAAAAAAAAGATCCGTTGTAAAAGATATATTGATATGAAGTGACAAGATATGTCAAAATTAAAAATAATATTAATTTTAGTTTCACTGATTTTTTCAAATTTTGTTTATGGTGATATAAATCAAGAAAAAACAGATAAACTTTTATGTGTATCTGAATTAAACAAATTAACTAAAAATAAAGAAGAAAAAGAGCTTGATATTAAATTAAAAAATATTTTAAGAGGTGTTGGGAAATATTGTACCTCTTTAGAAGAAGAGTCTATTTATTTTTATTGTGAAGAGCATGTGACAGAGAATATTTACAATCAAATCAAGACAAGAATAAAAAGGAATAATTATGTTTATTCATATCAATTAGTTGAAAAAAACAATGTTTTTCAGGAAACAAGAAAATTAATCCGTAATTCCGGGAGCAGACGAAGATATGATTGGGATTCAACTTCAGTTATTTTTAAAAAGATAATATTCGGACCTCAAGGAATATTTGGATTATTCTGGCAAGCTCATTATAATTATAAAATCATTGGAGAGGACATTTTAGATAAAAAGAAAACAATTATTATTGAGGCTATTCCTAAAAATCCATTGAAAAAAAACTCAGTTATGAAAAACAACCTTTTATATGGAAAAGCATGGATCAAAGCAGATGATTATACCGTACTAAAAATCGAATGGGATCCAAAGTCAGTTGCCTATGCGAATAATTCTCAAAAATTCTCAAAAAATCAAAATTCAAATTTAAGACTTTCGCTTACAACAGAGTATTTGTTTGAAAAAAATGGGATAAGATATCCTACAAAAGGTTTGTATTCAGAATATACTGTTAATAAAAAAAAGAAAAAACAAATTCTATTAACTCTAAGTGCAAAGTATAAGAAGTTTAAGTTTTTTAAAGTTGACACAGAGACAAGGGTTAGCCCAATTAAAATTGAAAAATAATTGCAAATAATAAATACAAATTGTTTGACTTTTTATAAAAAACAAATACAATTGTTTTAGAAAATGAAATTTATAAAAATAAATATTAAAGGTAGAATAGTCAAAGTCCTATTGATATTTGTTTTTTTTTCATTATATTTATCACTTTATACACAGGACTTGAAATTTGAACATATTGGTAATTCAAATGAATTAAGATCACATTCTGTAAATCTAATAATTCAAGACAAAAAAGGGTTTCTCTGGTTAGGAACACCAAGAGGGTTGGCAAGATATGATGGTTATAATTTTAAGTTACTCAATAAGAAAAACCAAAATGGTAGTTTGTATTCAGATTATATAAGTGCTATTTTTGAGGATTCAAGTGATATTTTATGGATTGGGACAAGAAAAGGTCTTCATTTCTATAATAGTAAAACAGAAAAGATCAATTTTTTTATCTTTAAAGGGAAAAACAAGATACCATCTATTAGAATTAATAATATCTATGAAGATGAAAAAAAAAGGTTATGGGTAGGTACTAATCGTGGACTATTTAAATTAAATAAAGAAAGAAATTCAATAAAAAAATTTATATTAAATAATTTAGATAAAAAAAGTATTCTGGATAATGTAATTGGTGGGATTGGAGAGGACAAAGAACACAATGTCTGGATAATTACAATGAATGGATTAAGTAAATTCAATGAGAAAAACAATGATTTTAATAATTTTCCTCTTAATAATGGTATAGATAAGAAAAAAACCAAAAGATCAACGTCATATTATATTAATCACAATAATGAAATCTGGTTAGGGGTTAGTAATCATGGATTAATGAAATTTGATATTAATAAATCACAATATAGAGTATATAAAGATCCTTTTTCTGGCCAAAAGAGCTTAAAGAACAATATGATCTTTAGTATTAATCAGGATAGCAGAAGTTATTTATGGTTATCGACTATAAATGGTTTATTTATTGTGGACATAAAAAACAATAAATGGAAAATATACAAACATTCTCCAGGAGATACACATAGTATAAGTCATAATTATATATGGACAACCTTTGAAGATAAGAATAATAATTTCTGGATTGGTACCTTGGGAGGTAGCTTAAATAAACTGGGAAGAAATAATGTTTTTTTCAATCATATCATCAAAGGAGATAATGAAAGTGAAAACATAAATAGTAATACAGTTTTATCTATTTATGAAGATAAATTTGAAAACCTATGGATTGGAACAGATAATGGTCTCAATTATTGGAATAATAAAGAAAAAAAATTCTTTTATTTTAAAGATAAAACCAACTACAATTTTACAAATAATTATTTAGGTTCAATCTATGGAGATGATAAAAAGAATTTATGGATTGGAACAGGTGGTGGTGGATTAAAAAAATTTAATGTGAAGAAAAAAATCTTCGAAACATTTATCAGAGATTCAAATAATTTCAAAAGTATTAGTAATAATTCAATTAATAAAATATTTGAAGACAGCAATAAAACATTATGGATAGGAACTAATTTTGGTTTGAATAAATTCAATTATAATGACAACGATTTTATGAGATATGGTACTTTAAGAAGCAATAAAATTTTAAAAAGCAGGCATATTCTGGATATATTTGAAGATTCAGATAAAACACTATGGATAGGTACTTATATGGGTTTATACATCTTTGATAGAGATTAAAAAAAAATTCTAATACACTCAAA
Source organism: Candidatus Aminicenantota bacterium (assembly GCA_029939015.1). Lineage (GTDB taxonomy): Bacteria > Acidobacteriota > Aminicenantia > UBA2199 > UBA2199 > JAOZTV01. The sequence goes on along the minus strand of JAOZTV010000272.1, from coordinate 1,108 downwards.
AATATCATTAATAGATAAAACTATAATCACAATTTTTGAAGACTCCTATTCTAATTTATGGTTTGGCACAAATTCAGGATTGGTTAGATTTAATAGGAAAAAAAATAAAATCATTGAATTTGATACTATAGATGGTCTTGCAGATGAGAGAATTAGAGGTATTATTGAAGATAGTGATAAAAACTTGTGGATAGGAACAAATTATGGACTATCAAAATATAGTATAAAGGATAATACATTTATTAATTATTTTAAAAATGATGGAATTCTCAGTAATGCATTTATCCCTAGAGCATTTCATATAAATAAAAAAGGTCGAATTATCTTTGGTGGATTAAATGGAATAACCTCGTTTTACCCTGGAAATATAAAAAAAAATCTTAAACCTCCTAATATTATAATTACTGAATTCAAGCTTTTTAATAAAATTATTATACCTGGGGAAAACTCAATTTTAAGTATTTCAATACAGGATACTAAAAAAATCATCTTAAGTCATAAACAAAACTTTTTTTCTTTTGAATTTACAGCTCTTGACTTTACTAACCCCTCAAAAAATGAGTATAAGTATAAACTTGAAGGTGTAGATAAAGATTGGATATATTGTAATGCAAAAAGAAGATTTGCCAATTACACTGATATAGAACCGGGTTCTTATACTTTTATTGTCATGGGAAGTAATAGTGATGGTGTCTGGAATACAAAACAAACGAACATAAAAATACTTATTAAACCTCCTTTATGGGAAATGTGGTGGTTCAGGTTAATAATAGCACTAATATTATTGCTTATTATTATTTTATTTTATAAAAGAAGAATTGTAAAAATTGAACAAAAATTAAGAAAAGAAAATGCTGTAAATGAACTTTGTATTAGATATAAAATTTCAAACAGAGAAAAAGAAATTTTAAATTTAGTTTTGACAGGTAAAAGTAATAAAGACATAGAAGATATTCTCTTCATTTCTTATAATACAGTAAAAAACCATGTATATAATATTTTTTCTAAAGTTGGTGTAAAAAGCAGAGGAGATTTAATCTTATTTTTTACAACAAACCTTAAAAACCTAAAACAGTAAAAAGTCCTATTCTTGTATTTAGTAATAAAG
>JAOZTV010000271.1 GCA_029939015.1 Candidatus Aminicenantota bacterium | reverse complement strand
AGCTTGTAGAACAGGTCTAATATATCCATTTTTCTCAAGAATACGGATCGCCATAAATCTGTTAAACCATGTATAGGCACCTTCCTCCCTAATATCTGCAAAAGTATGCTGTTTTATAGCTTCATTTAATTTTTCCCATTTCTTAGGAACATCAGGATCATCAAAGACCTGGTCTCTGAAATAATATCCACCATCAACTGTATTTAATTCAAGTTCCTGTTCCCCTTTATCATTAAATCCCCAGTATTTTAACCGCTGATCCACACCAGACATCAATACCTGCCGGCTCTTCTGTGCAAAAGGTTTAAGTTTTTTTGTGTCCATAATTTTTCCTATTTATTCAATTATCACGATCTTTTCTGCGTCCAATTCTTTTTTTATCTTCTCTCTTGTTCTATCCAGAAAACTTTCCATCTCTTCTTCATTATTAATTATCTGAGTTTTTATTTTTATTTTAGCCTTTTCAATATCCTTTACATCACCATCTGTGGGAGTAAATAGATCAATTATTTCCTTGAGCTTTTGCCCTTTGAAAAACGAGCTTTCTAATTTGAGGTTTTTAAGCTCAATAATTCTTGTTTTATGGCCTATCTCTATCAGTTTGTCATTCAGTGAATAGACTGGATCAATATTGACCTCTTTTTTGGCTATTTTATCCGCTTCAACTTTAAGTTCAGCATAAATATTTTCATATTCCTTTACTGCTTCCTTTTTAAGTTTTTCAACCAGTTCAGATAATGAAACCTTCAACTCCTTATATACCGCTAACTGAACATGAAATCCGTTAAAGGGCCTGTCGTCATTCTCGACAAACTCTTTTAGTTTTTTTGCTTTTTCCTTATCGGCCTCCGCCAGATCATCAAAATTCATACTATTATTTTTTGCAAAGTTTCTGATCTCATTATAAGTAGATAGTTTATCAGACACAAACTCTTGAAGCTGCATACACTCATCACTGAGCAGACTGACAAACTCCCTGCTATTTCCAACATTAGTGAAAAATATATTAATATCACGCTCTTCAGAAAGCTCGCTCAATAGTTTTGACAGTTCTATAAAATGTTTGGCAAAGGGGTAATCTCCATATTCCCTGCTGAAACTCTCATACTCTTTAAAATTATCAGAAATGATCTTTCGCATTTCTTTTTCAACCTTATAACAGTCGTTGATACTCCTGAGGTGGCAGTTAAAAATATCCTGAAAGGATTCTACAGCTTTATCCTTTAATTCCACCGAACATTCAGCCTGGGATTTTATTATCAAGGAGGTCTGTTCATTGGACTTTATCGCCTTCTCAACAAATGATCTCAAATCATCCAGTTTATAATTATTATAATGAATTTCTCTTTTTCTTTTCTTAACCAGTTCTAGTATCATATGGATGACCGACAGGTCTTTCCATCCGAATGGAGCTGGTTCAAAACTTTTTATAATATCTGAGATAGAAAGACTATCGTTAAATTGGCTGATTTTGTCCTCAATATACTGCTCTGCATTTGATAAAATTGTGTTATTTGCCCTGGCAGCCGACGCTTTTCTTAGATCTTCGGTATTTTTGGCATAATCGTTCTGGAGTAAATTATATTTATAAATTCGGGAGATATGTTTATGAAGAATGCTTTCATATTTTTTTGTCGGAGTAGTTCCTGAAGTTTTTCCGAATTCGATTATTTGTTTTTCAGAGATAAATGGAGTTTCGGGAAAAATAGAAGCGATTTTTTTTTCCATTGAATCAATAATAGAGCTGTTTCTTGCTCTGAATATCTCATGGGTCTTCTGACGATCTTTTGATGCAGTTGCAGAGTTCAATTTAAGATATTTATCTGTTTTACAAGCATTTGAAAAGTCACTCCTCAGATCACCGTCCTTCATGAACCCATTATTGAAACATATAATTAATTCTTTATTTATATTATTAACCGCAATGTCAGCAACACTCCTGGTATCAAAAACAAGAATTTTTACAATGATATCCCCGGTGGGGTATATCTTTTTTTCATCAACCCAGTATGATATCTTAAAATCCTTATTCTCATATCTGAACTTATTCTGAACCTTAAGGATCTTCTGGAGAATATTATTCATAAAGATAATTCTATCTTCCTCAGTTGGGTGGGTGTTTTGAATAAGGGTCGCAACTTCAATCTCATCATCTTTGAAGAAATGATATGCCCCATTTTCATCTACACGAATAATATTTACTTTAACCAGCTTTTCCAGTACAGCCTGGGTTTTTTCCTGTAGGTTCAGGCGGTTTTCATCTGTGTTCTCAATCAATAATGATGCAATATTATCCCTATTTGACGGAAAGCTAATTGCCTTAGACTCAATCAGACTTGAGACCATAAATAGAATTTTTACAACCCTCTTCGCAAAGGAATTGTTCCGGATAGAATCGTCCTTCAAGGCCCGCTCGATTATTCTTGTTGCAATATGGGTGAGATTAGCCTCCAGCAGGTCATTAAAAAATGCATCAAAGGGGATGAATCTCCCTATTTCCATCTCTGAATTTTTCTTAACAGTAAAATGGGTGATCCCCAATACGGACCTTTCATTATCCTTAACCTCTTTGATTACATATCCTTTCTGGCTGAAAGATTCGAAAATATCTGAGATCAATCTGAATTGATAGGGAATAAATGGATAGGACATCCTGAAATCCGCTTCATCAACAAATCCTTTATAGAATGAGTGTTGAAAGTCAAACTGATTTTCAATAGCATCCTTATTGGTGTTATAAATTGAATCAAGGGCTTCAATTCCAGTAGAGTTTTTGTCCAGCACCCTGATCTTTGTTATATAATCAGCCTCATCACTTGTAAGGGGAATACGGGTCTCAAACCTTCCAAGGATCTTTCCAACCGCCTCCTCACTGGTCCCCTTATTCATACTCTTTGTTTCATCAACTATCTCTTCCAGTTTCTGCTGGGCAGTACATACGATCCATACTTTATTATCACAATTATCGCTGACCTTTTCTACTATGGTTTGAAGGTTCAAGAGGAGGTCAATATTGCCACCAATATATTGAGATATTTCGTCTATGAGGAATATTAGACGGTAACTCTCAGGTTTATCTTTAAGGTACTCTTTTAATTCAGGAATTAAGGTGTCTTCAATGGTAATTTCATCCGGGTTCTTTAGCTTTTTATCCAGATATTCAAGGTCTATTCCGGGAATAAGTTCCTTGATCAGGTTAAAAACCTCAGTTTTTTTAAAAGCAAGCATCGCTGGTCCATCTTCATCCCAGTTTTTGTGAAAAGCAGTTCTAATCTTCTCTTTAAATTCTCCATAAACGCCCTCTTCATCTAACTGTTTTTCAACATAGAGGGCAAGTTCAAGGTTGATAGCATTATACCCCCGGAACCGGTTAAACTGGTTTAAAAATATTCTTGTGAATCTCTTTTTCAGGTCACCTTTGTCTCCGGCCACTGCTTCTATATTGAACATGATCGTATCTGAATTTGAACGGGCAACCTTTTTTTTAATTAATTCAATATTCGAGTTCGATACATCAGAAGAGATATTGTCATAGTCCTTAACCTCTTCCTGAAAATGTCCAAAAGCATTTTCAGATGTCTCTCTGTCAATACAGTAATTTATATACTTGATGAAATGGGATTTTCCAGATCCGTAATATCCGTTGACCCAGACACCGGTTTTTTTATCTTTTCCATTAAACACAGTATTAAAGAACTTATACATATGCTCAATAAGACTGTCTGTAAATACATATTCCTCAATTTCAGCCTTTATGACTTCCGGGGCCTTGGCTCCAACAACAACGGCAGGATTGATATTCCTGCTGATATCCTTCTTAAATATTTCTTTGATTTTCATATTACCTCGTTTAAATGGGTTGCCCTGTATAGGTGTTTATCGTTTATCTCATTAAATAATACATAATGGTTTTCTTTATATGTTCCGGGATAGAACACAATCATTTTATAATTTAATATATACTGTTCAAAATTGTTCAGAAACCTGCTGACCCTTATAAATGGATAGATCGTCCCAAATCCATGAACAAAAACAAATACTTTTTTGTTTCTTGATAGTGTATTTCTATGGGTCTCAATTTTTTCATGGAGATATTTAAAGAATTTTGTATCTCCAACTTTTTCTTTCAGTAGTTCAAGTGCTGCAAAATGTCCCTCTTCATCCTCTTTTTTAAAAAAAAGATCCAGGTAGGTCTCATCTATAAATCCGTCACTTTTAAGAAATTCAATAAATGACTCATAAATATTAATGACAAGTGAGTCAACAAAATTATTAGGACGGATCAGTCTTTCCTTCAATTTTTTTATCCCTTTTCTCAAACCATACTCTTTTTCAGGATCATAGGTGTAA
>JAOZTV010000270.1:3287-4355 GCA_029939015.1 Candidatus Aminicenantota bacterium | reverse complement strand
CTCTGTCTTCCTTTCGGGTTCATTTTAACCCATTCTAATTCTCTTTTTAATGTTCTACTTCTCTCTGAAGCATGTTTTCCTTCAACTGAAAGTCTTTTTTCTTTTTGTTCGAGCCAAGATGAATAATTACCTTTCCATGGGATACCCTCTCCCCTATCAAGTTCAAGTATCCATCCTGCAACATTATCAAGAAAATATCTATCATGTGTTACAGCAATAACAGTTCCTTCATAGGCACTTAAATGATGTTCAAGCCATGCAACTGTTTCAGCATCAAGATGGTTTGTTGGCTCATCAAGCAGAAGAATATCAGGTTTTTTTAAAAGAAGTCTGCAAAGAGCAACTCTTCTTATTTCTCCTCCAGACAAGATTCCTATTTTCTGATCTTCTGGAGGACATCTTAATGCATCCATTGCCATTTCAAGCCTTGAATCTAACTCCCATGCATCTAAGACATCTAATCTTTCCTGAACATCTCCTTGTTTTACTAAGAGTTTTTCCATCTCATCATCTTCCATTGGTTCAGCAAATTTCATATTTATTTCATCAAATTCTTTAAGAAGATCAACCGTTTCCTGAGCACCTTCTGAAACAATTTCTTTGACAGTTTTATCTGGATCAAATTGTGGCTCCTGTTCTAGATATCCAAGTGAAAAACCGGGAGTTATTGCGACATCTCCATTAAACTCAGTATCAACTCCAGCCATTATCTTTAATAATGTTGATTTTCCTGAGCCATTAAGCCCCAAAACACCAATTTTTGCACCATAAAAATATGATAGTGAAATATCTTTGATTAAAACCCTCTGTTGTATCTTCTTACTCACTCTCATCATAGAGTATATTATTTTTTGATTTTCTTCAGCCATTTTTTCTCCTTTTATGAATATATTATACTAGAATATGATCAAGAATAATAGTTATATGATTTTTTTTTAATATTTCATTTCAGAGATGGTTGTCCAGTTGATGCCCTTACTAACTGCCATAATTCTCCTTCTGGATTAACTTTTTTCCTTGAACCTACTGCAAGTTCTATGGGGACATGTATAAAACGATTATTCCATA
>JAOZTV010000270.1:0-3187 GCA_029939015.1 Candidatus Aminicenantota bacterium | reverse complement strand
TTCTCTTTATTAAAAAATTTCTGTCCCGCTCCCTCTGCTACAATAATAACAATATGATGCCTTTTTTGAATTCTTTCTCTTACTAATTCTAATAATCCATTTTTACCGTAGAGATCAAAATCAACTTCCGGTATCAAACAAACATTTGCACTATTATTTGCAAGACAGGCATTTGCAGCAATAAAGCCTGAATCTCTTCCCATTAATTTAACAATTCCAACACCATCTGATAAACTAAATACTTCATTATGAATTGACGTTATAGATTTTCTTGCTTCTTCAACTGCTGTCATAAAGCCAAATGTTCTGTATATATAATCAATATCATTATCAATTGTTTTAGGAATACCTACAACACTTATTTTATTTTTCCTCTTTAAACATTCCAGTGCAATTTCATGTGCACCTCTTAATGTACCATCGCCTCCAATAGGAAAAAATATATTAATACCATTCTTTTCAAGTTGATCAACAATAACCTTAACTTCTGGTGAGCCTCTCGAAGTTCCAAGTATTGTTCCTCCAATTTGATGAATATCAATTACATTTTCTGGTAATAGTTCCATTGGTGGTTCCGGTGGATTAGGAGAAAGTCCATTATAACCGAACCTGAATCCAATAATATTTTTCACATTATATTGATAATGAAGCGACATAACTATCGACCTGATAACATCGTTTAAGCCCGGACATAATCCACCACAAGTTACTATACCTGCCTTTAAACCTTCTGATTTATAATATACCTTTTGTCTTGAGCCAGCCTTCTCAAAAGATAAGGGTATATCTCCCTGCTCTATATTATTTAATACAGTTTCAAAATCGGTATAATATAATTCTCTATCATCGTCATTAAAATAATTACGTACTTTATTTGGAGTAATAATATTTCTTTCCCCTTGTGATTTTATTATATTATTTAACTCACCCTTTTCATTATTCATCATTAAATTTCTCCTAAATAATATTACTCAATATTTATACTCTATAAATATTTTTTTTTCAAATTTTTCAAATTCCTAAATTTTTTGACTTAATAAAAAAAATGTTATATATATAATATTGAGACAAATAAACAAAATGATATTTTGGAGTAAATATTATGATCACAAAAAAAGAGATAACTGATAACTGGCTACCACGTTATACTGACACCCCAATCGAAGAATTTGGTGAATATATTCTATTAACCAATTTTTCAAATTATATCAAGATGTTTGCAAAAAAATATAATGTACCTATAAGAGGTTTAAATAATCCAATGCAGACAGTAACAGCACATAATATTACTTTGATTAATTTTGGTATGGGAAGTGCTATGGCTGCAACTGTGATGGATCTATTATCAGCCATTAAACCTAAAGCTGCCTTATTTTTGGGTAAATGTGGAGGACTAAAAAAAAAAATCAAGGTTGGTGATCTTATTCTACCAATTGCAGCAATTCGTGGAGAAGGTACAAGTAACGATTATCTACCACCTGAAGTACCTGCATTACCTTCTTTTCGTCTTCAACAGGCTGTTTCTGCAATGATTAAAAAACATAAATTGCATTATTGGACAGGAACCATATATACTACAAATCGCAGAGTGTGGGAACATGATGAAAAATTTAAAAAATATTTATCAGAAATCAGAGCATCGGGAATTGATATGGAAACAGCTACAATTTTCCTTGTCGGATTTATAAATCATATTCCTCATGGAGCACTTTTATTAGTTTCTGATATCCCTATGGCTCCTGAAGGAGTAAAAACAAGCAATAGTGATGATAGAGTAACAAAAAATTATTCAGGAAAACACCTCGAGATTGGTATAGATTCATTATTGGAATTAATTAATTCCGGTGAATCTGTAAAACATCTGAGATTTTAATTTTTTTGTGATATAATACATTAAGATATTTTATAATGGGGAATAAAATGAACAAAGGAGAGTTATGTTAGAAGAAATTTCAAAATCAATTATTGTAGCATTAGAAAAAAGAGTCAATTTTATTAAGAAATTAGAACTTGAAGGTACAGATTCCTTAAGATTATTTCATGGTATAAATGAAGGCTATCCAGGTATTGCAATAGATAAATATGGAGATCAGATAATTATCCAGACATTTAGGAGAGCAATTGAAACAGAAGAAATCGAAGAAATTAAAAGAATAATTAAAAGTTTTTTCAAAATTGATCTGTTTTTTAGTTATAGACATAGAGAAAAAGGCAAATCACATTTGCTTTATCTTGACAAAGAAAATGTGAACAGAGAGTTTAACTGCTCAGAAATGGGACTTTCCTATGAAGTATTAGATTTTAAACAAGGTCTTGATCCTCTTTTATTTTTAGACCTTAGATCAGGCAGAAGATATCTTTCTAAAATTTGTAAAGGTAAAACTGTCCTTAACCTTTTTTCTTATACTTGCAGTGCAGGCGTACTTGCTGCTGCAAATGGAGCTAAATTTACTATCAATGTTGACTTTTCAAAGACATGGCTTGAATATGGCAAATTAAATGCAAAAAAAAACAATATATCAAGTGATAAGATAAGATTTATTGAGGAAGATTTTTTTCCTGTTATAAGACAATTTTCAGGACTTGAAGTAAAAGGGAGAGGAGCTAGAAAGAAATATACAAAGTTGAACAAACAGAAATTTGATATTATTTTTATGGATCCTCCAACCTTTGCTAAAAGTAATTTTGGAGCTGTTGATATTATTAATGACTATCAAAGTTTATTTAAACCTGCAATTTTAAGTCTCGAAGATAATGGTGAAATTATATGTACTAATCACACTTCTTCAGTAGAAATGGACACTTGGATAGATACCTTAAAGAGATGTGCAATAAAAGCAGGAAAGCCTATAAAAGACATTGATATTATAGAACCAGATGAAGATTTTCCAAGCCCAGACAATAAACATCCATTAAAAATATTATCAGTGAAGTTTTAATAATTAACAGGTTTTATTCTAAGAGTTTAATAAAGAATTATAATAATCCATATTATGTTTCACCTTTCTTTGGCTTTCATTTCGAACTAACAAGTATTCCTTGTTAGTTGGAATCTGAGTCAAATAGTTTTTCTTCATAAATGTAATTAATAAAAATACTTATATTTTGCATTTTATTTTCTAAATAGAGTTGCAATGTATATTCCTGAAATGGTTATTAACATTCCTGCTAATTTTATACTTTGAGG
>JAOZTV010000567.1:732-1241 GCA_029939015.1 Candidatus Aminicenantota bacterium | reverse complement strand
ATAAAATAGAATTGTTGAATATCTTATTGGTGAAAGACTTGATATTTCTGATTATATTGATGGTTCTTATCTTTATAAACCTAAAATATCCTTAGATAATGTTGTGTTAACTAAAGAAGTAAAGGAAAGAGTTGTGTCAACAATAGAGAATTTTCCAACTTTTCTTAAAGCAAAAAAGGGGCTGGAGTTTTCAGATGTGATAGAGTATGGCAATTCATTAGTTATGCTTTTTGTTGGTCACTCCGGAACAGGTAAAACTATGCTAGCAAATGCTGTTGCAAATCATCTTAACAAAAAGATTCTTCTGTTTAATTTTAATAGTTTATCAAGTTATAGGGCTACTACTGAATCATCATCAATCTTCCGGATGCTTTTCCGGGAAGCAAGAATGAATGATGCTGTTCTGTTTTTTGATGAATCTGAAATAGTACTCAGTGAGAGAATAAATGAACTGCTGATTGAAATTGAAAGGCATGAAGGGATAGTTATATTTGCAACAAATGTGTCCC
>JAOZTV010000567.1:0-722 GCA_029939015.1 Candidatus Aminicenantota bacterium | reverse complement strand
ATGAAGCATTAAGACGAAGAATCAACTTTATACTTGATTTTCAGGAACCGGGTTCTCTTATGCGTAAGAAACTCTGGAAAATGCATCTACCAAAAAACATGAAACTAAACGGAGATGTTTGTTTAAACGAATTAGCATCAAGATTTGAATTAACTGGAGGCTTAATCAAAAATGCAGTGTTTTCAGCTCTGGCACAGGCAGTCAGTGTAGATAGTTCCTCAAAACCCAATGTATTAATGAAACATCTGGAATTGGGTGCAAGAGAACAGTTAAATAATAAATTATTATTATCAAAAATGGAGGGACATATTGTGCCGACAAAGGGTATAGATCAGGTTATACTTGAAACATCCACATTAGAACAGGTAAAAGAAATAATTAATTTTGAAAAAGCAAAAAAAGTACTTGATAATGAATGGGGATTTAGTGAAGTTTTTCCAGATAATAACGGTATGGCTGCACTCTTCTTTGGTGAATCGGGAACAGGCAAGACTTATACAGCTGAAGCAATTGCCTTTGAGACTGGTAAAAAACTCAAGATGATCAATTATTCGCAGGTGGTTTCTAAGTATGTTGGAGAAACAGAAAAGAACCTTGAGTCATTATTCAAGGATATCTCAGCTGAAGATACTATTTTATTCTTTGATGAAGCAGACGCCTTATTTGCAGGCAGAACTGAAATTAAAAATTCTACAGACAGATATGCCAATAGCGATACGGAT
>JAOZTV010000566.1 GCA_029939015.1 Candidatus Aminicenantota bacterium | reverse complement strand
TTTTGGGAACTGTTAAATTATCCCTGTGGAAAACGTTTAAAAAGTAGTCTTTCTGGTTTAGTAAAAAAAGCATTATATTTTAAAGAGATGAAGATTTCTTTAGAGACATCAAACAAACTTAATACAATAAGTGCATCAACAATTGATAGGTTATTGATAGGTGAACGTAAAAAGTTTGAGCTAAAGCCTAAATCTAAGACAAGACCAGGCAAGTTTTTAAAGAGCAATATTCCAATAAGAATTGGAACAGAATGGAATGAAGATTAGTTTGGTTATTGGGAGATAGATTTGGTGAGTCACGATGGAGGTAATGCAAGTGGTGATTTTTGTCAGACCTTGAATAGTGTTGATATAAAGAGCGGTTGGACAGACATGGTTTGTATAAAGAACAAAGCTCAAATATGGACATTTGATGGTTTAATGGCAATAAAAAAGAGATTACCATTTCCTCTAAAGGGTATTGACTCTGATAATGGTGCTGAGTTTATTAATCATCATTTATACAAATATTGTAATAAAAATGATATCTGTTTTACAAGAACCAGATCTTCAAAGAAAAACGACAATTGTTATATTGAAGAAAAAAACAATACTGCTATTAGGGGTTATGTAGGTTATCTTAGATATGATACACCAGAGCAAATGAAATTAGTCAACGAACTATATCCAAATTTAAGATTTTTATGGAATTATTTCCAACCTTTAATGAAATTGAAAAGTAAAACTAGAATTGGTTCAAAAATTATCAAAAAATATGATGAACCTAAAACTCCTTTTGAAAGAATTGTTGAATATAAAAATATAGATAAAGATATAAAAGCAAATTTAAATGAAACATTTAAACAATTAAATCCATTTGGTTTAAAAAGAAACATTGATCGAATTCAAAGTAAAATAATTAATATGCCATATTATAAAAAAAGGAGTATTGTATAATGAAAAATTTATTGGAATTTAATGGAATATCTGGTAACATTATAACGTGTTTTTTTTATGACGAAACCAGTAGTGGTTTAAAGTGTTTTTTTATGAGGCAATGCGATTTCTTGCTTTTATTTGTTAAGTTTTATACAATATTAATATGTGGAAAAGATATCGTTTAATTGTGATTTTAATTATAATCTTTTACCACACTCCTCTTTTTACTCAAAATTATAATATTTTTAAATATACTGTTAAAAATGGTTTGCCCTCAGGTATAATATATAATATAACACAGGATGTTTCTGGTAAAATGTGGTTTT
>JAOZTV010000269.1 GCA_029939015.1 Candidatus Aminicenantota bacterium | reverse complement strand
TTTATTAATGATCATTAATAAAAGAGGATTTTATAATACAGAAAGGCAATGATATTGAAAACATAATTATACCTTCAAGGCAAAAGACACGTTTAACCTTGATGGCTCATTATGATGTCTTTCCAGGAAGCAGGGGTTATAACGATAATGGAAGCGGTGTCTCTGTACTTTTATCATTGCAGGATCTTGTTTCTGATTCAGTTGAAATTGTTTTTACAGATGGAGAAGAAAGGATGGGACTTGGCTCTGATTATTATTTTCAAAACAGTGATACTGAAAAGGTAATCAATGTTGATGTTGCAGGAGTAGGTGAGTTAGTTTCATTTCAAAGATATTCAGGCTTTTCTGACCTTTTACCTGTAAAATATCATAATTGCCTTGAAAGGTTCAATGTACCATTTTCTGACAATACTATTGCAAGTTATTATGAAATACCAAATCTTCTTGTCTTTGCAGGAACAGGTAGAGATAATTATCTTGATGATATATGGTCGCTACAACATGGTAATGAAAATGATAATAAACTGGAATTATTATCTGAAAATATGATGAGAAGAGTTTCGGAATTTATTAGAGATACAATAACTTAAATTAAGGAGTTGGATGAATGAAAAGAATCAAGAATAATTTAATTTATGATATAAAGAAAGAGGCGTCAAATATTAAACTTTTTTCTGAAGGAATATCAAAAAAATTAGAAGAAAAAATGAATTTATTCAATCTAAAAGGTCCTGGGTTATTTATGTTCTGTGCAATTATAAAAATGTATGTTGATAGTGAGGGGAGAAGCTATAATGTCGAAAAAATAAAGGAATTTTACAAGATAAATGATAGAGCCTGGGTTAAGAAGCTTAATATCATCAAAATTCTAATAAGGAAAGGGTATATTGTTAAGGCTGAAAATTATACTAACATGTTTGATCCATTTATATTTGATATTATTGTTGATAATATTATTTATGAAAAGATATTCTTTGGAATAGAAGATTTGTTTTTTAATAAAAAAGACAAGATGGGTATCCTTAAACACATTACAAAATTATTTAATTATATAGTGGAAAAAAACATCTCAACATTTACATTTAATCAGGAAATTGAAAAAATTGATTCGATGCTTGATAAAGAACATTTTATAAAAAAAATTACTGCAAATATTGATAAAGATGAAGTTAAATTCTTTTATTTCATTCTTTTTAAACAATTTAATAATTTTGAAAGTTTTGATTTTCAATCATTAAAGAAGTATTTTGATGATAAGGAATTTGTTTATAATATTCTTATTAAAATTAAAAACAATTCTTTGTTATTGCAGAAAAACCAATTGATAGAAGTTGAATATGAAAAAAATTATAAATATCCTGTTATAAAATTAAATATTATAAAAATAGATAGAGCTTGCTCTTATAAAATCAAAAATCTTGAACAATTGGGAAATACAGGAGTTTTAAATTTAAGAAAACCTGATAAGAATAAACATAAAATGATTTTCCCAAAAGTGATAGAGGAAGATATTAATCGAATAAAAAACGCATTATCTCCTGAAAAGTATAAAAAAATAATAAAAAAAATGAAAAATGATGGACTAAATGAAGCTATGACATTCTTGTTTTATGGTGAGTCAGGTACAGGAAAGAGTATGAGTGTTTATGAAATAGCTGCTTATACAGGCAGAGATATATATGAAGTTGATATGGGAACAATAAATGGTGGTGGGCTTGTAGGGGATATGGAAAGGGAGACAAAAAAAATTTTTACTGAGTATAAAAAAATATATAATAAATGTTCACTGGCTCCGATTCTTCTTATAAATGAAGCTGATTCTATTTTTACAAAAAGAGTAAATACAAAAGGTTTCTCTTATAGTGGAAAAAATATACAGGTAAATATAATTTTAGATGAATTAGATAAATTCAAAGGTATTTTATTTGCAACAACAAACCTTGAACAAAATTTTGACAAGGCAATGGATAGAAGGTTTTTGCAAAAGATTAAAATTGCAATCCCTGATGAAAGTATTAGAACAATGATCTGGAAGCAAAAACTGCCATCATTAGATATAAATGAATGTAAGTCGCTTTCAAAATATGGAATAAGTGGTGGTGTAATTGAGAATATTGCAAGAAAATGTATTATAATATCCAATCTGGAATTGAAAACTCCAAAAATATCAGAAGTAATAGAGATGACAAGAAAAGAAGTAGGATTCAGAGGGGAAAATAATAGAAATGTTGGATTTATTGGTGAAAATTGAGGGAAAAAATGTCACAATGGAGTAAATATTTATCCCATCGTGACATCTGCTCTTTCCTCCCTTCAATCTTCAATATCTAAAAAGATATAATCCCCAATGGGCAATTCGCCTTTATAATTTGTACATATATTTTCGTCTAACAATGTTATACAATGTATATTATGTTTTGTAATAGCATAAGGTTTCCTTTTATACGTAATTGGGATTCTTGTTTTTGAAGTAGTAAAATCTAATAAATAATGAAATACTTTATTTAGTTTTACTCCTGGGTTTTTAGATTTATATTTATTTTGATCTTTAATTATCTCTAATAGTCCTTTTTTTATTTTTACTTCTAATAATTTCTTATTTTTACTTTCCAAACTATCTATTCGATCTATATTATTAATATTTTCTATATTTACAGAATCTTTAATAACGTCAACTATATGTCGCTTTTCATTATATGTAACGTTTGTAGTAAAACAGACTTTTTTCCTATAATTTTTATTATTAATAAATATATCTCTTATATATTTAGTATCATAAAATGCATTTCTACATAATTCCAGTTCATCAATAAAATATTCATATTCTCCACTTTTAGTGAATTTAGAAATATTATTATATGAGTCTATGTCAAAATCGTCTGAATTGGCAAAATCATTTTTTCTGTTTTTTATTTCTTCATCTATAGAAATATAATAACATTCCTTATGTTCCTCATCATCAAAAGAATATATATCTTGCATAATATAATGGTCAATGTCAGAGAAGTTATTTGAGTTTTCTATGATTTCAGGAACAATATTTCTATCTATCCCAATTTCAATTTTATTTAAAAAGTCTTTGCTCATTATCATTTCTCCTTTTGCTCTATCAATATCAAATAAGATTTAATTAGCAGAAATATAATTCTGCTAATATTTAATTTTGAACCAGGCTGTGTTTATGGCTCCTTAATATATATACACATCCTGAACCTGTTTTTACGAGAAAAAATTAATTTTTTATTTTTTTGTCTTGTTGAACTTTTATTATTAATGATCTTTCTTGGTTGGCACTAAAGTTGTTACATTTCTTTTTATATTCTTTAGAGAAATTCCAAATTCGTTGCAGTGTTTTTATTCATTCATAGATATATTATAATCCTTATCTCTTTTAATTATTTTTTCTTCTAAAAGTCTGTTTTCTATCATCAGTTTTATTTCAGAGCCGACAGCTCTTCTGTTTTTTTTGGAAAGTAGTTGTAAACCATCTAAAAGGATCTGGTCATCAGCTTCAAAGGCTATTGTTAATCGCCGATATTGTTTAAGGTCTCTTTCTTCCCTTCTTTTTTCAATTCTATCCTTTATATCGTCTTTTGCCTGTTTTTTCTGACCTGTTTTTTTTTCTTTTCCTATATCTGGATCCATAAATTTTAATGTCATTATTGCCTCCTAATTATCTATTATACATAAAAAGTCATTATTATGCAATCATATTATTAAAAATACATAAATAATAATTATGTTGACGTATTAATAATATTGTGTTATGGTAATGTTAGTGATAAACACAATAAAAAAAAAGGAGGGAAATAAATGTCTTTAAAAAAATGTAAGGAATGTGGTAATGATGTGAGTACGGAAGCAGCAGCTTGTCCTAAATGCGGAGCAGCTCAAAAAAAAGATGTTAAAGGTAAAAAAAATGATGAAACTGCAGGAAGTATTCTGGGGGGGATAATTGTACTGGTAGTAATTTTCTATTTTGGTTTTTTCGATGGTTGTTTTGGTGATTCGTCAGATAGCTCTTCAGGTTCTGATGCAAAAGTTGAAAAAAAAATATCTTATAATGAAAAACAGAAAGTAAAGATAGGGTATATGAGTTATACTGTATGGAAAACATATTGGTCCAATAGTTCCGGTTCGGTTTTTGATAAAGCACCTAATGCGTCTTATTTATTTGTAAATATAACTGTTAAGAATAGAGATAAGAAAAATAGGTCAATTCCTCCATTTAAATTAATTGATGAGAATGGTTCTGAATATGATAGCAGTTCAGTGTATAACGAATCCTCAATTGACCTTTTTGACAGCTTGAATCCGAGTGTATCAAAGCAGGGTTATGTAATATTTGACGTACCACGTGGACATAAGTACAGACTTGTTGTTGGTGGGGGATTCTGGAGCACA
>JAOZTV010000268.1 GCA_029939015.1 Candidatus Aminicenantota bacterium | reverse complement strand
TCCTAAATTTTCTTATTAAATCTTCTTCTGTAAACACCCTAACCTCTTATTATTTAATCAATTATAATATTACATTGAAAATCTGTCAACAAACACTATTAAATCTTATCATATTTTTTTATTCTTTGTAATTCCCAGAATTCTCTTGGAGATATTATTGGTATCTCCTGAAATTTTTTTAAAACCAGAAGATCTTTATCACCTGAAATTATCAAATCCGGTTTAGTATTTTTAGCTAATCCTAAAATTTTCGAGTCATCCTTATCCCGACATTCAGTATCCGCAACATCTATAGTATCTTCAAGAATACATATCTCTTTTAAATATTTAAAAATCAAATCAATATTACTCTGAGACAATTTCAGTTTTTTTGAAAAAATCCTTTGAAGTTCACCCAATATATGTTCACTAATAATTACTATATGTTTCTCTATACAAAGTTCAAAAACCGAATGAGTTAACCCTCTTGAGGCAAAAGCAGCAAAAATAACATTAGTATCAAGAACAAGTCTCATGATATAAAACTATGTATTATATATATCCTCATCAGTTAATATTCCCTGAGCTTCAGCAAAAGGAAGCACCTTATTCCTTAATTTTCTATATCTATATACAGAGATATACTTTTTTAGAGATTCTCGTACTAAATCACTTACAGGTTTGCCCTCAGATTTGCTGATTTCCTGTAAATTATTTCTCATATCTTCCGGAATCCTGATTGTTATTGCCTGGTTCATTCTCCCCTCCGTATTACAATGTAATGCAATTTCTCAGTTTTGTCAACTTTTTTTTATTTAATAATCCTATTACTCCACTTAACTCTTCTTCATACTCAATGCCAAAAATCACTACTGGATTATCTTCAAAAGTTAAATTAATGAAATTTTCAGCATCTTTCTCGCTATATGAATGCGGTATTATGGCTCTCAAATTATCCCAGACATTCTTATTATCAGCTAATACCGCCAAATTTTTTTTTATCTGAGATTTTAAGAGGTCATAATTTAATATTATCCTTTTTTGATATTAGATTAGCCCCATCATTTTCAAGATTATAATTATAAATCTGATCTTTAACTAATTTTATGTAAGATTTGCTTTTAAAATCAAACCATATTTGTCTATATTCTCCAGAATTATCAATAAATCTCTTAAAGTTTTTAAATGGCTTTGACTTCTCTAATATATTCAATAATTTACTTTTAAAAATATGATCATCTACAATATCTGTAAAATCTATCATTAAATTAAAGGAATCCTGCGTTGTCATATCTGTAAACATAATATAATCACCCCAATTTTCTTCAATTTCATTACATACGTCGTCCGATAAATCATCTTCATAAAACAAATTTCTATCAGTATTAAGTGTTTTTAATATCTCTCCTGTTCGTTTATGATAATAACAATTAAATCCAATTTCAATATCACCGGCAATGTCAATTATTTGTTTTTTTGTTAGTTTTATCATTTTTAAATTAGCTCAAAAAACCCTCTTTCCAACGTTTGTAAGGATCAGTGAATCTTACTTTTTTACTATCAAATACTTCAGCATCCCAATCTTCACCTACCCAGATTTTCATCTCCTCATGTCTCTCATTTTTAGGATCAAATAAAATATTTAACATATCATTATATCCACGCTCTCCACCACAGTCTTCAGGTGGACATGCCCGCTCGCCTCCAATACAAATTGGATATTTAGTTTTCTTTTCACGATAAATATATCCTTCAAGTTTAACACTATGATGCCATGAATCACCATAATCGTAAATATATTCTGCCTCAACACCAAGATCATTAAAATGATGTATCACAGGAAATTCCCAACCTGGATAGTCTTCCGGCAGATCCTCAAATCTATCAAAATCAGGTATCCCAATATTTACTTTTTTATGTTTACTCTTTCCTTTAATTTCAAAACGATGAAGGTGAGTATCAAACCAACCCATTGCATCCTGTATTGCTACATGCAAATCCCAAAAATTATAATCACTCGGAATTTGTATTATTCTCCAGATCATAGGAGAGATTTCCTTTAACTCAATTTTAAATTGCAATAATTCATTCTTTCTATGATTTACAAGTTTATCTAATTTTCTATATTTCATTATATAACCATTATCTGTAAAATTTTTTTCAAATTCATTTTCCATAATTCCTCCAATTCAAATCCATCTTAATAAATTTATTAGATCTATAATTTTCTTTAAAAAAACCACCTTCAGGATGTGCTTCTAAATTTAATTTTTCAATCCAATAATTTGCTGATTTCATAATTAATATTCAATTTGTATAAATTAAAGCTAAAGATTACTTCCATAAAAAGGTGAATGTGGTAAAGTATAAGGCATATCTGGAATACCAGTAAGAAAAATTGCACTCTCACTATGGTTAACATACCCCAAGAAAATATACTCATTCCAGTAATTTCTATTTAAACCATATTTCATAAAATGTTTATATGCTTCAATCTTATTGGGAATATTTATTTCATTAATATTGCGTTTTAGAAATGAGAAAACGCTCAATTGATCTCCAATATTACACCAATGTTCATTTTCACTTCGTCCAATTACATAAGGTGAAGTAAAGACGACTGAATAGTTAAATGAAAAATTAGATTTTGGTTCATCCAATACTCTTGTTAACCAAATTTCTCCCATTTGACCTTTGTAGCCACTTGGAACAATTGCCTTAATTGTTTTCTTTGTGATAAATTCTTCTAATATTACAAAATCTCCCTCTACACCACAATGAATATATATTCCATTCCTTGAGCCCTGGAGTATTTGATATAATTGAATTATGCTTTCGTCAACTTTAAGATACTTACTTACATTAATTACAACTTCTCCAAATGATTCTTTATTAATACCAACACCAAGATCAAAATACCCCCAACAAGTAAAATAGGAAGTGCTTAAAGGACTTTCTGGTGGCCATGAGGGCATATATTCTTCATGAGCAAGACTATAAGCCGATATAAGTTTTGCTGTCGCCTGAAATTGACTAATTTGATCAACCAATATTGACATATTATTCTGAGCAAAAATATAAATTGCATAAAGTGGGTCTAATCCAGCCATTTCATCTTTAGTAATAATGGATTTTTGCAAATATTCTGCATTTATTTTTCCATTTTTAATATCCTTAAGATCAATGATTTTTTTTTCTTGTTCTCTGGATATTGCATGAATAATTTTATTTGATATTGTGTTTTTTGAAAATATCTTCTTTTTCTTTTTTTTCATTTTAATTTTTATTATTTTTTTTTAATTTTAGCTGAACTATGAAATTTTTTTTATACATTTATATTACCATTTTCCTAATGGTTTAACATATTATCGTTTCCCTTTATTATTTCACGTATTAATATTTCTATTTTATTATTACTAAACTGCTTACTGCCTGTGTTTGATGAGTTAGATTTTTCTCAAAATTAAAAACCTTTCATATTAATACCTTGTAATTTCTAATAAATTAAAACTGTCAATATTCATTCGACTGAAAGCAAATACTTTTTTACCTAAATCTTTTAGACTTGCTCCAATATGATATAATTCTTTTTTGTCTATAATCAAAAATCTGTCGTGAAACCTGTTTGAAGTTTTGATTTTAAGATTATTGTATTGAGCATTTCTTTTTTTCCTGTCTTTAGTAAGTTGTTCCAAAATGGAACAAGTTGAATTTTTAATTAATTCGTCCGTTTTGTAGATATTGCCTATATGTTTTACTATAGCCGGTCTTTGAACATTAAATAAAGTTGCTATATCTTCTGCTCTTAACCATATACTTTCTTTATCAACCGAGACTTTTAATTCTATCTCACCATTTTGATATATAACAACATTGTTCTTTTTCATTCAAATACTTCCGTATCAGGATGTATTAGTTTTAGAGAGGGAAAATAAGTTTTATATTTTGCAGAATCTCTGGTTATCAAATTAAATTGTGATACAATCGCATGAGAACCAATAAAGAAATCAGGTAAAGTTGAGTTTTTTATACCAGTATTTTTTTTATATTTTCTAAATATTTTCCCTGCTAGAAAAAGTGCCTCACGTGGGATTTCAATTATTTTTATTGGTAGTTTTAAAATTGCCTGGTCAATTTCTTCAATTTTATTAAACCCAATTGATATCTCAGTATAAATAATTGAATTTATATATAATGTATTTGTTTGAGAATATTTGTTTAATACTGCTTCTGACCAATCTGCCCAAACAGGATCATCTGTAAATAAATCCAATAAGATGCAAGAATCAATAAGAACTCCTTTCATAATACTACCTTGTAAGTTTCATTATTTCATCAGTTGTCATTTTAGCAGTAGCAATTCCTCTAAACCGATTAAACTGCCCGTTTTTCTTAGACTCACTAATTTTAACAATATAAAACCTACCATTTTCTTCCA
>JAOZTV010000267.1 GCA_029939015.1 Candidatus Aminicenantota bacterium | reverse complement strand
AGTAAAAGTCTATATCAAAAAATTGAAAACAAAACTATAGAAATAGATAAAATGTTATTTGCACTAATCAACAAATTAAAATAATCAATCTTCTCCCCTAGCTCCTTGCCTATTTTTTAATATTTTAGTTTTTTCCCTCCCTGCCTCTTGCCTCCTTGCCTCCCTGCCTATCTTTCCAATCAACCGTACGATAATTCAAAAAATTGGATTTTTGTCCATATAAAAAATTGCTTATATTCTTTGTTATCAACAAATAATGGTTTTTTAATATCTTGGCATAAAAATTGCTACATAATTATGTAAAAAAAGCATTAAAGGAGGATATATGAAAATGCAAAAATTAGTACTTGTAGTTTTGCTCATCGCTTTTGCTTCAACTTTTATGGTTGGACAGAGTACAGCAAAGATTACAGGTAAAGTAGTAACAGCGGACGGGACAGCAATCCCGGGAGTAATGGTAACAGCAACAAGTGTTAAAATGATTGGTAAAGCTATTGCTATTACAGACGAAAATGGAGTTTATAGACTTTTAAACTTACAGCCAGCTAACTATAAGGTAACTTATGAATTAGAAGGTTTTGCAACAATGATAACACCTAAAGTTGCTCTTAAAATGGAACAGACTTTAAGAATTCCAATAACAATGGAATTAAAAAAACTTAAAGAAACTATTATCGTTGAAGGTTCAGTTCCGCTGATAGATGTTAAGAGTGCAGCTCAGGGAATGACATTAAATAAAGAAACTTTTGATGCATTACCAAAGGGTAGAGACTTTTCTTCATTGGTAACAGCTATTCCTGGTGTTACAAACGAACCAATGCTTTCAGGTATTTCAGTTGACGGTGCTTCAGGTGCTGAAAACGTATTTTATATTGATGGTGTTGACGTTTCAAATATCACAGATGGTGCACAGGGTCAAAGTGCAGCTTTTGATTTTATTGAAGAAGTACAGGTTAAATCTTCAGGTTATATGGCTGAATTCGGTGGTTCTCTTGGTGGAGTTATCTCAGCGGTAACAAGATCAGGTGGTAACGAATTTCACGGTGATGTAGTTGCATATTATAGTGGTTCAGCATTAAATGGAACAAGAAGAGAACTTCTTTCATTAGACAGAAATGATACTTCAAAGGCTACTTATTATTCTTCAGAAGAACTCTATGGTGATTATTCAAGCACAAGAATTGAAGCTGGATTAAATCTTGGTGGATATTTATTAAAAGATAAAGTTTGGTTTTTTGGTTCATTCTTACCTAAGTTCTCTAAATATACAAATGATGTAACTTATGTTGATGGTTCAGGTACAAGAACTCATGAAACTAATACAAAATCAATTAACTATATGGTAAAAGTAACAGCTCAGATTATGTCAAACGTAAGATGGTCTGCTTCTTACTTAAATAACTTCTATAATAGAAGAGGTTATAGCCCGGGAACAAATGAATGGGGACCTTATGGTAGTAATTCTGATTTAAGTGAATATGGTTATGATTGGCCAAATTATTCTGCTTCATCAGCATTGGATATTACAATTGGTAATAACTCAATGTTAAATATCAGAGCAGGTATGTTCTATAAAAACCAGGAAAATTCACAGACACCAATCCCAACTGTTCCTCTCTATAGATTTAGAGAATCAGCTATGGGTGGATACTCAGGAACAAATAACATGATGTTCCCAGAAATTCCAGCTAATTTACAGCATACAACATATTGGCAGAGTGGTGGTTTTTATGATTCACAGGCTCTTGTAAAAAATATTGCAGAAAAAAAATCTATTGGAGCTGACTATACACTATATTTTAATGCTGGTGGAGAACATTCAGTAAAACTTGGTGGACAGTTTGTAAGACAGGGTCAAGAAGTTGATAGTGCATGGCAGCAGCCATTAGTTTATATTGGTTGGGATAGAGATGCTATTGCTTATGGTACAAACTATGGTAGAGGTACTTATGGTTATTATGTAGCACGTGGTGTTGAAAAAACTGGAACATTTGGTGATGCTTACAAGGCTTATAGTAACAGAATTAACTTATATCTTCAGGATTCATGGACAATCGGAGAAAAATTAACTTTTAACTTCGGTGTTAGAACTGAATCAGAATATATTCCTTCTTATTCAGATAACCCAGAATTTGCAGATGCAAAACCAATCGAGTTCGGTTTTGGTGATAAAATTGCACCAAGATTAGGATTTGTTTATGATGTTAGAGGTGATTCAAGTTTAAAAGTATTTGGTTCATACGGACTTTTCTTTGACGTTATGAAATTAGACATGGCAGCAGGTTCTTATGGTGGATTCAAATGGAAAGATGCAGCATGGACAATGGATAGCTATGATTATACTCTAATTACTAAAGATAATCAGCCAGGAACAGAATTATATATGTTCGATTTCAGAATTCCTTCATTTGATTCAACAGACCCAGATATCTTACCTATGTCTCAGCAGGCAATTTCTGTTGGTTTAGAAAACAAACTTAGTGATGATTTATCATTATCAGTAAGACTTGTTCAAAAACATCTAAGACATACAATTGAAGACGTTGGTGTTTTAACTCCAACTGGTGAACATTATTATACAACTAACCCAGGATTCGGTTGGTCTTTAACTGAAGCAAGTGGTGGTAAATTTGATAATGCTTATCCTGATACACCAAAAGCTAAGAGAGAATACTATGCAGTTAATGTTGGACTCGACAAGAGATTTTCAAATAACTGGATGGGTGGTGTTTCATACACTTGGAGTAGATTAACAGGAAACTATTCAGGTCTTGCTACATCAGATGAACCTGGAAGAAACGATCCTAACGTTGCAAGATATTTTGATTTATGGTATCTCGCATTTGATAAAGACTTAAATAAAATTGACGGAACACTCGCAACTGACAGAACTCATGTTATCAAAGCTTATGGTTCATATATTTTCCCATTTGGTTTAACAGTTGGTTCAGTTGTTAACGTAATGAGTGGAACTCCAGTAACAGAAGAATGGGCACTCGGTGCAGAAATTTTCCCATATGGTAGAGGTAATCTTGGAAGAACAGATATGTATTATATGGCAGACATCTATGCAGAGTATAACCTAAAATTAGGAAAAGCTAATTTAATGTTCAGTGTTAATATTGATAACGTATTCAACTTTAAAATTGCACAGAGAATTACTCCTCTTAAACACTTAGGTTCATTACCAATAACTGAAGCTCAGATTCTTGCAGCTAACTATGAATATCCAGCTTCAGCAGTCCCTAATCCTACGTTTAATATGCCTTTTAACTACACAGCACCAATTTCAGCAAGATTAGGACTAAAATTATCATTCTAATTTAATTAGAATTTAATTAAAATTTATAAAAAGAAGAGCCACCCTTTGGGGTGGCTTTTTTTTTATAAAAACTTAAGTATTACCTAAATTAAGTCATTTTAGGTATTTATAACCACATCTGTCTTACTTCCATCAAGTATTGAAATCTCTATAATATTTTCTCTTAACTACCGTTTGAAAAATTTTGTTTGAATATTCAACTATTTACTATCCTTGAATATCTTCAATATCTATGGTAGTATAAAAAATCAGGAGACAAGAATGAAAAAACTATTATTAATAAGTACTCTTATTTTAATTATGACCACAACAACTGTATTTGGGAAAAAAATAAAGGCAAAAGATTTAACCGGTAAATCCAAACGATGGCTTACTCGTGAAGTTGTTTATATAATAACGCCAACTGAGAAAGATGCATTTTTGAGATTAGATACAGAATTTGAAAGAGAAAGATTTATAAAAGGGTTCTGGCAACAAAGAGATCCAAATCCGAATACTGAAGAAAATGAATTTAAAACAGAACACTATAAAAGAATAAAATATGCAAATAAGCATTATGGTAAAGAGTCTCCTGGTCCTGGTTGGAGAAGTGAGATGGGCAAGATGCATATAATACTTGGTAAACCCAATCAGGCAACAAGCTATATAAATTCTACAGGAATATATCCTACAGTTATATGGTTTTATTCAAACCTAGGCATTAGAGGAATACCCAACTCATTTAATATTGTATTTTTTAGGCCTGATATTGGTGGTGAATATAAATTATACAGTCCAGTAAGACATGGACCTGCTGCTCTTCTTACAAACTATATGGGAGGGTTGACCGATTATAATAGAGCATATTTAGAGTTACATAATATTGAACATGAAGTTGCAAATATTTCTTTATCATTATTGCCCGAGGAAAGTGGTCATGCTACTTCTCCATCTATTACCTCTGAGGTATTAGTACATTCCAAAATTCCTAAAATCCCACACGATAGGGCTTATGATAATTTTGCAAAAAATTTTTTAAATTTTAAAGGTGATGTCAGAGTTAGCCATATGGAGAATTTTGTAAAGAATAACTCAATGGTAAAAACTCTTTATCATA
>JAOZTV010000565.1 GCA_029939015.1 Candidatus Aminicenantota bacterium | reverse complement strand
TAATCTTGATGAATTACCACAAATTTTAAATGTGATAATTGGCAATATGTCTATTGTTGGTCCAAGACCTCATCCGACGCCATTGAATATTGAATCAAAAAACAGTGTAAAGTTCTATATGAAAAGGCATCTTATTAAACCTGGGATTACAGGTTGGGCACAGGTTAATGGTCTAAGGGGTGAAACAAAAAAAGAAGGTTTAATGGAGAAGAGGGTTGAGCATGATCTATGGTATATTGAGAACTGGAGTTTGCGGTTGGATCTGCAAATAATCCTATTAACTATTTGGAATATGCTTAAGGGGGAACCTGATGCATATTAGGGGGAAAACAAATATTCTTAATGGAAAATTGCTAAATGTAAATTTTTGGTTTTTATTATTTGCACTTATATCTCTTGGACTTGCTTTTAATAAGATTGTTTTAACTATTGGTTTTGTTGTAACTCCTATTGCTTTTATATTATTAGGACTCATTACTTATCTGCTTAACTCCAGAATGTCATTATATTTTTTTGTCTTTTTACTTCCAATTATAACTGCTTTTCCTTATTTTGATCCAAATGGTTTCCCTTATAATTACATGGCTGTTGTATTGTTTTATTTATCAGGAATTATAATCGCCTCAGTTATAAAAAAGGAAAAAATAGATTTTAACTATAGTTGGAGCGTTTATTATCTGTTTTTTTTAATAATTGTATGGATTTCTGCTTTTTTTGTTTTTGTCAAATGGTCTAATATTACCTTTAGTTCACTTGCCTTTCTAAAAGACATTCCTGTTGAGCCGGGTGGCAGCAGGGTCTCATTTGCATCTATATTTCCAATTCTAACCTTATTCCTTTTTTCTGTTTCTCCATATATTGTTGTTTTATTAAAAAAAAATAGAATTTTGGAAAAAAAATTATTTGTTTTTCTGCTTCCAGGATACTGTATTTCGGTATTGATATCTTTATATCAAATGTTTGTAAACCCATATTTTTTAAAAATGAAAATGAAAACCTGGGTAAATGAGGCAGATCAGTTTAGTGGAGGATTTTCAGATTTTAATAGTCTTGGTTTTTTTTCAGGCATTATGTTTTTGTCTTTTGTGATTTTTTTAATAAATTATTTGAATAAGGATGGGAATGAAGCAGAGAGTATTAAAAAAGTCAGTTTTTATATAAGTGGAATAATTTTTTCTCTTACTGGGATTTTTGTCTCAGGAAGCAGGACTGCTTTTATTTTTATTATATCCTCACTTTTTTTGTTTTTTT
>JAOZTV010000266.1 GCA_029939015.1 Candidatus Aminicenantota bacterium | reverse complement strand
TTAAAGAATTTTTTTTATTGAAAAATGTAGGTAGGTGTTTGAAATAAGCCTTCCTATAATATATGCAGAGGCTGCTGCTACTGCTCCAGTCAGGTTCATATAGATTATTGAGACAATTAAAACGGCGACTATTATACCAACTTCTAAAAAGGTTGCGTTTGAGAGGAGAATTGTTTTTTTATTATTTACAATAACTGCCCTTTGAAATGAAATCCAGACTGATAAAGTTGGCAAAATAACCATTATTTTTGTTGGTAGTTCTGAAAAAACAGTTAATTCTGTTGATAATCCTGAAATTATGTGAAACCAGATATAAGACAGTGGTGTAAAGGCGATGAGAAAAAGGATTATAAAAACAGAAAAACCTAATATTGATGCAAACTTTTTAAGTATTTTATAACCTTCATTTTTTGCACCCATGAATGCAATTCCAACTTCTTGAAAAGATAAACCCATACTTCTAAATAAAAATATGAGAGCGTTTATTGTTGGTAGAACTGCAAGTGACTCAATAGGGTTTTTACTTTTTACTATAAAGAATGTTACAACTGGATGGATACCTAATGATAAAATGGTAGTTAAAGAGAGCGGTAAATAAAAATTTATTATGCTCTTATATGTTAATGCTTGTGTTTCTATGATTTCATTTTCCTTATGAACGATTTTGCTAATGCTTTTAGTAACCATATATCTTATAGCAAAGGCTTCCAATGTAACACCAATGGATAGAGCTGCTGCACCAGTATATGCACCTTCAATATTTAAGCTGTATAAGAAAAGAGCACTTCCACTCATGGAAATAAGACGGACAATAGTTCCATAGGCAACTTTTTTTGTCAGGTTATCTCCAATGAGTATTCCCTGATAGAATCTGCGAAAGCCTATTGCAGCCGGCCATGGTAAAAATATTATTGTTGATATATAGCTTAATTTTGCTATTTCGTGTGGCAAAGACATTAATTGCTCGGTAAAATAGAAGAAAATTGAGGGAATTAGTAAGACTATCATACCCAGAGTAATTGATACATTTAATATAAGTGAAAAACTTCTGAGTTTGCAATAGGATTGTTTGTTTTTAACTAAAGACAAAGATGCTGTCATTAGCATTATTATCGGTGACTCTAATATTAAAGCAATTGCAAAGGCTATGCCAAAGGCTGCAAGATTATTTTTGGCTTCATCCAATCTGGCTACAATAGCAGTAAGAAAGGGTTGTTCGATTGCCATCATTAACCATGTTGAAGCAAGGGGTAGCCAGAAGATAAAAATCTTTTTTAAACTTAAATTAGCTGTGTTGTTCATTTGTAAGGCAAATAGGCAGAGAGGCAAGGAGGCAGGGAGAAAGACATTGAAAAAGGTCTAATGCTTTTACTCTTTGCCTCTCTGCCTATTGCCTACTTGCCTTATTCTATCTATAAATGCTTCTTTAATACTTCAAAAACTTCCGGTACATCCAGACCTATTTCTTTTAAATGTTCAATAGTTGGAATACCATCCTTTGTCCAGCCTCTTCTTTTATATGCAGCTGTCATCAATTTTTCGTATTGTTCTTCACGATACTTTCTGGTAATTGCAACTTTTTCTGTAGTATTTTTTCCTTTTGGGTCAATACCAATCTTGTCTTTCATCTGACCATCATATCTTTCTACTCTTGATTCATATTCTTCATTGGTAACAGGTCCCATTGATCTATATGGAATAGCATCCTGTTTTCTACCATGGAATCCAAGTCTGATCGCAAATGATTTCTGAAAATTATACACTCTTTCAGATTGAAGTAATAAATCTTCCTTAGTTGCATTTTGACCTGTAATTGCGTTAAAAACATCAACATAGTTTTGAACATGTTCAGGTACTTTATTAGGTTCGTCTGTTTCAGCGTTATTTTCAGGTTCAACATCATTCCAAGGCAATTTACATAAGCCCTGTAAACCAAACCATGTACGGAACATTGGAAAATAATGAAGTGCTTCTGCCTTATCTTCGAATGTAGGGATTTGATTATTAACCATATCCATAAAAATTAACCATGCTTCATCATGCTGAGGTCCTTTTAAAGCTAATCCATAACCAGCCTGCATAGCTAGTGATTCTTTTGTTATATATTCAGAGTATTCAAGACCCTTAGCTTCCATTCCAATATCATTCATAAATGTCCTGTCTGCACCAAACTCTTTTTCAAAATGGTCTTTCATCTTTCTTGTACCCTTTCCTGCAATTAGTCCAAAGCCTTCGCCTCTTCCAATCTGATGAAGTAATTCAAGAGTATCTTTTTTATTGCCCCAGGTAAAAACAAGTCCGCCAGTTTTTTCCTTATCTAAGATACCGTTATCCCAGCATTCCATGATAAAAGCAGTCATTGTTCCAAATGAAATTGTATCAAGTCCATAAGTGTCACAATAAAAATTTATTTCTAATACAGCCTGAGCATCCCATATACCAAGATTTGACCCACAACCACCGACTGTTTCATATTCAGGACCATCAACTGTGACTAAGTCACCCTTATAAGGACCGGTCAATAATTCAAATTTGTCAGCAGTTTTTGCACAGGCCATAGTACAACCATACCAGCAACCATCAGGCAATCCATGTGTTAAAAATTTATTATAGAATACATCGGAAGAGAGGTGTTTAGATTCTTCATGGCTTCCAAATTTATAATTATGTGTTGGGAGCAGGTCATATTCATTCATTATTTCAGTTAAATGTGCTGTGCCGACTTTTCTCATCTTACACTGTGAATCATCAAGCTTGATTATTTCTTTATGAAGCTTTAATCCTGTATCCTGCACAGTCTTTACATCAACAGCATTATTGGAATCACCTGTTAGACCTGAATACTTGATTACAACTCCTTTTATTTTTTTATTTCTGAAAACTGTTCCTATTCCACCTCTTCCTGCTTGTTTAAGTCTTGCAACTTTTCTTCTCTTATCATAGAAAGAAAAATTTAAACAACCAATATAAGCTGTATTTGAACCTGTTCCTGCACTTACGGTCGCAACATGCTGTTTTTCTTTTTCATTTTCTGCAAACATTTCAACCATCTGTTCTGCAAAAACATGACTGTCAACGGCTTCATCAGGTGCTTCAAAAATCTGTATTTTTCCATTATTTCCATCAATATAAATAATAATTTCATTTTCAGACTTACCCTGAATTTCCATTGCATCAAAGCCTGCAAATTTCAGATATGGACCAAAATAACCACCGACATTACTGTCAATTGGAATATTTGTTAAGGGGGAAATTGAAGTTACAATTGATTTTCCTGAACCTGCATAGTTTGTATTACCGCCAATTGGACCAGTTGCAATATTAATTACATTTTCAGGAGAATCCCATTTTGTATCATCATTAACGGCATCCCACATCAATTTTAAATTAAATCCCTTACCACCAGTAAATATTTTTTTCATTTCTTCGGTAACTGTTTTTTCCTTTATTTCATTATTTCCTATATTTATATATAAGGTCTTTCCTGCATAGCCTTTTTCAACTTCCTTTTTTTCAAAAGAAAATTCTTTAAGCATTTTATGCTTTGCTTTTAATTTGTCTATATCGAAATTCATTATCTTTCCTCCTCAACAATTTCGAGTGCCCCTGACGGACATTCCTTTGCACATGCTCCACAGGCAGTACATTTAAACGGAACTATTAAGTTGTGATAAGTCATCATCGTATCTGTTGGACAAATTGCAACACAGGCATAACATCCAATACATAATGATTTATTCAACATTACAACACCTTTTTTATTAACAGTTAAAGCCAAAGTATGACATTCTGGAACACATATCTCACACTGATCACATACCGGCAATAAAAAACCACCTTTTTCATTTTTGACTACCTGAATACAGGATTTTTCGTAATTATCTTCTTTAAAAAAGAGTGTTGAACATACGGTCATACAAGTATTACAGCCTGTACATTTTTCTTCATAGGTCTTTAAGTATTTTTTCATAAGTTATCTCTCCTATTTATTTTCAATTTTTATTTCTATCTTCCTGTCTCTGTCAACCGGAACCTTATCAAGTGAATCAATCATTCCGTTTATTATATTCATAAATATATCTTTTACAAAATACTGCATTACAACTTCCTGGCCATTAATTTTTAATGTAATATCTCTCTCCATTAATTACTCTCCATTTTAAGTATAACACTGAAAAAGGAAATATTAATATATATAAGACTTGTAGTCAATAATTATTGTGAAAAATTTAATTAAATTTTATTTAGACTAACTGGCAGAAAGGATTGATAAATTGAATTTATGCAAGTTTTATAATATAATATATATTAAATTATGAAAACAAAAAATTTAAAATTAGTGCTGAATGCAAAGAATAACTATGGTGTTAGGGTTGGTGATATTACTTTCGGGAAAGATTTTGTTCTTATTGCAGGTCCCTGTAGTGTTGAGAGTGAGA
>JAOZTV010000265.1 GCA_029939015.1 Candidatus Aminicenantota bacterium | reverse complement strand
AATCCTAGATCTGCCCTGAAATTTTCTCCTATTCTCTTATAGCCCCCATAGATTAAAAAATTTCGTTCATCATGAATATATTGAATGTCCATAGCTGAATCAGAAAAACGGTCTTTTGATTGTGAGAAATCATTACTAACCGAACCTGGATATTTTGTGTTTGAACCTAATACCTGAAATCTAACTCTATCTTTAGGTGTGAACAAAAAATTCCCGTCAAGTCCATACACATTATTAGAATATTCTGTTCCCTGTCTGTTTGTAAAAAGTAATCCTACAGTGTATTTACTTCCAAAATCTTTCTTATATCTTAATACACTGGCTGTAGAGTCCATATTCAATGAAGTACTATTTGATCCTTCGCTTCCAGGGAAAAGGAGGTTTGTTACATTATCTCTGACAATATATCCACCAACTGTATGTGTTCCTTCTTTGCCTGTTATTTTAATACCCCAGTGTGGATCTTGCATGGTTCTTGTATAAACAGCGTTCATTCTTGTACTGAAAAAGTCTGAACCTTCGGTAAAAAACGGTCTTTTTTCCTGAAAATAGAGGGCAAATGGTTCATTTATATTAAATTGCATTGCATCTGCTTCAACTTGAGAAAAATCAGGATTTACAGTAGCGCTTAAAGTCAAATTATTTGTAAACCCCCACTTGGCTGTAATACCAGGGGCGAGTTTTTTAGAATTTGAGAAAGTGTCTTCATTCTCATTCTCTCGAACTTGTGTATAATGACCTGACAAGGTGGGATTAAGCTCAATGTTTTTGCCCTGTTTCACACCTTCAAATCCTTTGAGTCTGATAGATTGGCAGAGATAACAATTATTACTTCTATCCCGTGGGAAAGTTCCTATCTGATGTCTTAAATTTCTTGGATAACTTCTGACTGCATCAAATCCCCAGGTTTGAGTACCATTTTTCCTTTGAAATCTTATTGAACTGAATGGAATTGACATTTCTACAACATATCCAAAGTCAGTTATTTTCCCTCCAGAATCCCAGATCGTATCCCAACTTCCACCATCTCCTGATGAAACTTCTATGAAATCTGATTGAACCCCATATGCATTACACATAAAATCAAAAGACCTCCGCTGATCATTAAATGTATCTAGAATTACTGCTACCCAGTCTTCATTTCCAATATTATCCCTATCACTTATCCTTGCAAGTATTTCTTCTGGTTTTGGGTCATAAGCTTTAAAGGCTATATATAAATCTGTTTTGCTATAAGCAATAAATACTTCAGTTTTAACTGGTGGTTTAATGTTTTCCCCGGGCTCAACTTCAAAATTCAGTTCTAATTTTAAAGCTTTATTCCATAGAGATTCATTCATAAGCCCATCAGCTTTTATTTTACCTGTTACTTCAGGTACTGTATAAGTCTTATTTGGATAAAGCTCGATGTACAAATTTGTTATTAATATAATAATTAAAAAAAATGTTTTAATAAGTCTATGCATTCTGTTTCTCCTAATTTTTTATTTTTTACAAACCTATAATAATTAATATAATGATACTTTTCGACCTATATTTATATTTAGTACAAAGCATACATATAAACTTTTTTCCTATTTTTGCTTATATATTTTTTTTAGGGAAGTATAAGACTGTTATTTATGGTTATATTTGTGTGTTTAATTGCAATTTAAAAAACAAAAACTTATACAGCTTATGAAAATCATTTTTGACAGCTTTTAGGATACTTATAATTTATATTTATTTAACTCACATATTTCGTTATTTTCTCCGATTTGATGATATTTCATTCAGGCATTTTATTTCTTAATTTCAATATTTATAAATTTTATAGCCTGATCAATTTTTTTGTCAAGATCTTTAGGAAACCAATGTCCTATATTTGGAGTAATTATAAAATGATTTTTTATTCCCTCTTTTTTTAAAAGCTCTGTAAATTCTTTTTGTAATTTTATCCTCGGATCAAGATCAGAACTAATAATAACACCCGATAGTCCAATTTTTTTCATTTTTTTCATATCTGATACAGCGATATTTTCAGGGACAACAGGACATAGGGCAATAAATCCTTTAATTGGGAAAATTTGCTTAAATGCAGAAAATATTGAGCCATAGCCACCTGATGAAAAACCACCAATTAAAATATTTTTTTTATCTATAAGATATTTAGCTTTAATGTCATTATACATATACATAAGATCCTTTTTTGTTATTTTTAAGTCTCCCCATTCAAAACCACCATCCATTGTTATAACCTGTGAGGACTGTACGTAAACAGTAATAAATTGTGCTTTTAATAAATCTGATGTCCATCTAGGTTTAAATCTCTTTATATTACTGCTTCCTCCATGAAGAGCAATAAAAAGAGGATATTTTTTTTTCTTGTCATAGTTTACCGGTAATACTACTTCATATATTACCTTTGACTTTTTTTGTACAACCAACCTGTTTTGTTCGTTTAGAATTAGGATTTTTTTAAAAGCATCTAAATCCTTAAGAGAAACAAAATGTCTGCTGTTCAACATATATTTACTAAAAAACATACCCTTTTTTAGAGCGTTATTGAAGATTCTAATTACATTATCAGGTTTATTTGCTTTAATATAAGCAATAGTTGCATTAAATGCCATTTTATACATCTTATCCGGGAATCTATCAAAATTTTTTTCTATCAATTTTGCAGTTTCCAGATATTTTTTGTTTTTGTAAAGTGAAATAAATTTTTTATAGAATTTTTTATACTCCTCGTCATTTTTCTTTTTACTATTTTCCAATCCAAAACTCGTAATAGATAATAATATTAAAACCAATGTTAACATAATAATTTTTTTCATAATAATCTCCTCATTTTATTTATGGTATATCCAAAAGTTTTTAAAGTAAAACTCTGAAAACCTATAATAATTAATTTAATGATACTTTTTGGACGATATTTATATCAAATCTGACTTATTATTAATTCAAAATCCTCATCATCACTTTCAACTAATTGATAGAGTTTATTGCTTTTTATTTCATAGGGATAAAAAAGTCTTATATCCTGTTCCTGTATTGGCATATAAACAGTCCTGATAAAATTACCATTAATATTGAATATTAATACCTCAGATTTATCGTCTTTAATCCTGTAAGTGACTGCATAAATCTTATTATCAGCTACTCTCATATCTCTGATAGCTGGAAAATAATTTTTAATTGTTATAGGAGATAAATATTGAAAAAATTGTTTTAAGAATGGATCAGTTTTATAATGCTTGATGAGCCTTTTTTTATAATCATCACTAACCTTTAAATTTTTATAATCCTTTGATATCGTACGGATTAGTTTTCCATATTTATCAAAAACTTTTATTGACATTTTTTTTTCTAATGATGTAAAACTATAATTATTGTCAGTAGCATAACAGGTATATAAATGCTGAGGAATTGATAAAAAGACCAATCCCTGCCCTGGTTGTTTTTCATCAAGGGTTGACGCCAGAGTCTTAATTTTTTTAAATTCTTTATCAAGAAGTAATATTTTCATTAAACGTTTTTTATCCTTATTGCCATAACTGAGACCAATAAAATTATTCCCAACTGATTTCATAGATGCTATGAATTGGCCATGTATTTTTCGTTCTTTAATATACTTACCTGTTTTATCATAATAATAAACACTGCCACCTGTCTCCGCAATAAGATTATCTTTTACTAAGCTCAACATGATTGGAGTTCCTGGATGTACTCTGAATTCACCCGGACCTTCACCTTTTTTGCCAAAAGATAATATTTTTTTGAATGGTTTAAGAGAATAGATATGGATCTTTTCTCTTTCCACAATATAGATCTTTTTACTATCAACTTTAATAAGTTGAGGATAAATTAGATCTAATTGGAATTTTTTTTCAGCATTTATAGTTATCTGGTAAATAAATATTATAATAATCAATAAAATTGCCTTTTTCATTTTGTACCTCCAAGGTCTGACTATAAATTATGATATTATCATTATCAGACTAATTACATTTAGACATAAGATATATAAAAAAAGTTTACATTGAATTATAATAAATATTAAGAAAAGTAACCATCAAAAAACACCAAATTAATTATTAATGTCAGCCAAAACTACAAACCTCTGTAGTTTTAGCTAAGCTAGAACTACAAGGCGTTGTAGTTTTAACTGAGATAAACGTTTTGATACAATCAAAGTTATTTATTAAACATACACTATCATTAAATAAATCATACTTCAAATTTTAGGTTTAACTCAATATATTTTTCCCATCCGTTATTAAAACTTTTTAAAAACTTCCCTTTAAAGTTTTTTGAGATTTCTAAAATTTTATTTTCTCCAAAATAATCAACAATAATTTTAGCTGTATTTAAATCGTTTTCCATTTTAAATATAGCATTTTGTCCAGATCTTAATTGAGAAATAGAAATTTTATGAATAGCCCATATAATAGGATCAGCGA
>JAOZTV010000264.1 GCA_029939015.1 Candidatus Aminicenantota bacterium | reverse complement strand
GGCTGAAAAAGTTTTATAAAAACATTGAATTAATAAAATCACCAGGTACTTGTGAGGGTGGAGATGTAATGAGAGTAGGAGATCATTTTTATATTGGATTATCTGAGCGTACCAATTTCAATGGTGCGGAACAATTGATCAATATCCTTATGAAATACGGTTATACAGGTTCAACTGTAGAAATGAATGAGATGCTTCACCTGAAAACAGGAATTTCTTATCTGGAAAATAATAATCTCCTTATTGCCGGTGAGTTCATTGATCATTCTGATTTTGTAGATTTCAATAAAATAATAATTCCTGAGGATGAAAATTATGCAGCTAACTCAATATGGGTGAACGGTACAGTTATTGTCCCATATGGCTATTCA
Source organism: Candidatus Aminicenantota bacterium (assembly GCA_029939015.1). Taxonomy (GTDB): domain Bacteria; phylum Acidobacteriota; class Aminicenantia; order UBA2199; family UBA2199; genus JAOZTV01. The sequence continues at coordinate 4,077 of JAOZTV010000264.1, read as the reverse complement.
AAAACCGAACAACTTATTAAAGATGCCGGATATAAAACAAAAACAATTGATATCTCCGAGTTCAGAAAACTTGATGGAGGATTAAGCTGTCTCTCACTGAGATTCTGATAAAGGTAATTTTGATGTCAGGGAGGATTTTATCCCTTAAAAAAAAAGCTTGCTTGACATTTTAATTTTTATTAAATAAAATGAATTTTGATGAAACATTTAATATGGTCTGTTTTAAATGATTTTATTCTGAAAAATAGTGATTATTAGAGAAAGGGGTCGCATATGATAAGTAAGCATTGGAAGTTCAACATCCTGCTGTTAATAATAATGAGTTGTAGTTTATTTAATGATTTGTTTGCAGGTAATAAAGAAATAAACAAAGAAAAACATACCTACATCTTTCATACTGGTTTAGCATCTCCAATTAAAGAAATTTTAGAAACCCGCATTCAGGAAGCCTTCCGAAGGTTGAATCTTAAGGCGGTGGTTGCTTTAAATCCTTCTGCTCAGCGAGCATTGATGCTTGCAAATGATAGTGGAGATGGAGATGCCAGCCGAGTACCAAACATTAAGGAAATTGCACCAAAGAATACAAACAACCTCATAATAATAACAGAGCCTATAATAGTATTGAAGCTGACAGTTTACACTAAGGGTCTTTCATTTTCTGTAAATGGATGGAATTCTCTTAAAGCGTATCATAATGGAGCCCGGTTTGGGGCTAAGATCCTGGAAAAGAATATTCCCGGTAAAAGAACATTTCTTTCATCAACAGAACAACTTGTCCAGATGCTGAACTTAAAAAGAATTGATACTATGGTTGAGTGGGATCTTCGTGCTGAACATGTAATCAGGAATTTGAAAATTTCAGGTATTAAAAAACTATCCCCGCCTATCAAATTACAACCATTTCATATATATCTGCATAAAAAGCATAAAGCGCTGATTCCAAAACTTACAAAAGCCATTCGTCAGATGAAGAAGGAAGGGTTTTTTAATCAAACGAAGAGAGAATTTGTTTTTTATACAGGTACCATATCACCGGTAAAAGATATTGTTGAGGCAAGGTTAAAGGAAGCATTTAAAAGAGCCGGTGGTTTTAAGATCAAGGTAATCAATCCCGGATCAGCCCAAAGAGCATTAGTAATGGCAAATAGCGAAGGTGATGGAGATATAACTCGTGTTCTTGATATTAAGAAAATTGCACCTGATGAAACCGGCAATCTAATTCAAATCCCTGAGTCAATCAATTCTATACAATTTTATGTATATACTAAGAATAAAGTTTTATCTGTGGATGGCTATAGTTCTCTTGCCAAATTCAGTAATGGTTTCAGGGTTGGAACAAAGATCCTGGAAAAAAATATGTTGGGTAGAGTAATAATGCTTCCAAATACATCACGCCTATTTAAAATGCTGAATGATGGAAGGCTTGATAATGTGATTGAATGGGGTGCTATAGCAGACTCATTAATCAAAAAAAACGAGTACTCTGGTATTAGGAAATTAGTTTCTCCATTAGTGGATCTACCTGTATATAGCCTCGTTCATAAAAAGCATCAGTCACTTGTTCCTAAAATTGCCAAGGCGATAAAAGAAATGAAAGCCGATGGTACTTTCCAGAAAATTGAAAAAGATGTTCTGAGCAAGTTGAATTCAAATTGATGATAAGGGTATTTTAGATGCAAAAAAGCTTGAGGCAAGATTTAAGTATACGGATTGGGCTGGTAATTTTAATAATTAGTATAATTATTGGCATAGCATTTTATTTCTTTTCTATAAATCTTTCAGAAAAAGAATTTAATAAATATATAGAACATCGAACCGAAAACATTGCCAATACATTCACATTACAGCTCTGGCTCTTTGATTTAAATACTACAAGAGAACTTTGTAAACTTATCCTTGATGAACCTGGAGTAAGTGGACTTCAACTATTAGATCACCGGAAAGAAACCATTTTTGATCAGAGAACAGAAAAAAGTAAATTATCGACGCGTATCAGCAGAGAACTTCGTTATGAAGGGGAAAAACTTGTTGGCTACGTGGATATATATTTTTCAAATACTTCCTGGATCAGGCAGAGACATAATATACTGACCATTATGATTTTACTAATTCTGGGCACTATGCTGGGCTCCTTTCTTTTTATTAATATCCTTTTAAAAAAACACCTTTCAAAACCATTGAAGGACCTACAAGAAAACATGTATTCTCTTTCAAAGGGAGATTTTCACAGGTCAGATCTGGTTGGAGAAAAAACTGAAATACAGGATATTATTAATACTTTTAATAGTCTTATCCTAAGCCTTCAACAACGTGATGAAGAAATTTTAAAAAAAACAGATGCCCTGACAACAGAGATGTCAGAACGTAAAAAAATGGAAAATGAACTTTTTCAGGCTCATAAGATGGAAGCAGTTGGAACTCTTGCTGGCGGGATAGCTCATGATTTCAATAATATTTTGGCTGTTATCCTCGGGTACGCAGAAATAATTAAAGATGACCTGGATGATGGCACCCATACTAAAAAAGATATCGACAGGATACTGATCGCAGCAAATCGAGCAAAAGAACTGGTCAAACAGATCCTCACATTCAGCCGAAAGGGTCAGGAAACTAACGAACCTCTTCAACCAACACCTGTTATAGAAGAGGCTCTTAAGCTCATACATGCCTCAATGCCAACAACAATTGAGATCCAAGAAAAAATTGACCAGAACTGCGGTACCATCCTAGCTAATCAAACCCATCTCCATCAAATTCTGGTAAATCTATGTACAAATGCTCTTCATGCGATGGAGGACGAAAAAGGAGTATTAACAGTTGAGTTAAATAAAGTATACCTCAAGAACTATGATATAAGACTCGGAGTAGATGTATCCGAAGGAGAATTTGTTGAATTAAATGTAGGTGATACCGGTTGTGGCATGAATACAAAGACAATCGAGCATATTTTTGACCCTTTTTTTACGACTAAGGATGTTGGTAAAGGGACAGGGATGGGGCTGGCTATGGTTCATGGCATCGTTCAGGCTTGCGGAGGTTTCATCAAAGTTAATAGTGAACCGGATAAGGGAAGCATGTTCCAGGTTTACTTCCCGATTATAGATAAAATAATTGTAAAAGAAGAGAAAGAACAGAATGGAATTATAAAAAGCAATAATGAACGTATCCTTATTGTTGATGATGAAGAAGTAATAGGTAATATGTACCGTATAGCACTGGAAAGATTAGGTTATAGTATTATTGTTCATCATAACAGCCAGAAAGCACTCGAAGTCTTTATGAATTCACCGGACCATTTTGATCTTATTATTACAGATCAAACCATGCCACACCTTTCCGGTTCTGATCTGGCAAAAAAAATATTACAAATAAGACAGGAGATCCCAATAATCCTATGCACAGGTTATAGCACTATGATTTCAGAAGAAAAGGCTAAAGAAATTGGAATTGCTAAATTTGTTATTAAACCAGTCAATATAAAAGAACTTGCACTAACTGTACAGGAATTATTAGCGTAAAAGAATGGTTCTCCTCCAAAATGTGTGGGTAAAAAAAATAATAGAATACAGAGAGTGGTTGAAATGTGGAAAAATAAAAAACACTTTACAACATTCCAACACTCATTTTTATTATTATTTAATAAAACCTATTGGCATTTATTAAAAAAAAACATACAATATTATTTAAAAAACAAAGGAGAAGGATATGAAAAGATTATTAATAATTTCATTTATTACAATGTTTGTTATTTCAGTATTGTCTATTTCAGGATTTGCCGGAGAAAAGTGGAAAGGAGTAAAGGCTGAATATGATAAACTCCAGAAAGACTTGAAGGTTAAGAGAAAAGCGGTTAAGACTAGAAAAGCTTATAATGAGTATAAAAAATTCCGTTCTGATTCACTCAAAGGTTTATTCTCAAAAATTGAGAAAGCAGATAAATCAGAAATTAATTCATTTATTAGGGGAAATGTTCTCTTTGATCTGGGAAAATATGAGAAAGCACTTGTGATATTTGATGGTCATATAAAGAAAAACACAAAATATGTATTAAAGTCAAAATTCTTAAAAGTTAAAATC
>JAOZTV010000263.1 GCA_029939015.1 Candidatus Aminicenantota bacterium | reverse complement strand
CTATTTCTTCCAATATTCTTACACTTGCCTTTGGCTCAATCATATTTATAGTACCTGTTTGAACTGCACTTGCACCAACAAGCATATAGTCTAAAACATCCTTGCCAGAACTTATACCACCCATTCCAATTACAGGAATATTAACTCTTTGAGCAACTTCCCAGACAATCTTTAAAGCAAGAGGTTTAATTGCAGGCCCTGATAAACCTGCAAAAACATTATTAAAAACAGGTTTTCGTTTTTCAATATCAACGGCAAGACCAATAAAAGTATTTACAACAGAAATTGCATCCGCACCTGCTTCTTCAGCTGAGACTGCAATACCTGCAACATCGTTGACATTGGGTGATAATTTAACTATGAGAGGTTTAGATGTATTATTCTTAACCTTATTAACAACCTTATACGTATGCATATCGTTCATTGCAGGACATTTACCTCCTGCCTTCACATTCGGACAGGAAATATTCAACTCAAGCATTGCTACTTCTTCCATTTCATCAAATATTTGAGCAACTTGCAGATATTCATCATCATCTGCCCCACAGACATTTACAATAATGGGAGTTTTTGTTTTTTTATAAACTCTTTTTATTATTTTTTTAAGTTCATCTGCGCCAGGACCTGCCAGTCCAATCGAATTTAGTAATCCACTCGATGTTTCATGTATTCTAGGAGGTTTATTACCCGGTCTTGCATCTTTATATATACCTTTTAGAACAAAAGCACCAAGTATATCAAGATTAAAGAAATCTTTAAATTCTTCACCATATCCAAAAGTGCCTGAAGCTGGAATTATGGGGTTTTTAAGCTGTGTAAAGCCAAGATCGATGGATAAATCTACCATTTCATATCTCCCATATCAAATACAGGTCCATCTGAACATACTTTTTTATATCCATCTGAGACAGTTTCTACAACACAGCTATGGCAAACGCCTATTCCACAGCCCATTCTTGCCTCCATTGAGACATAATTTTTAGTATTTTCATCCTTTAATACAGCATTTAAACTTTCAAACATCTTTTCAGGCCCACAAGAAATTGTTATATCAATATCATTTTCTGAAATTATTTTTTTTAGGTCAGAACTGACATAACCCTTAATACCCAAACTACCATTATCTGTATAAAGAAATATACTTTTCAAATTCAATTTTTCTAATTCAAAAACCAGATTTAGATTTTCTTTAGCTCTAGCACCATATACCAGACTAACATGATTATTGTGTATATAGTTTTTAATACCATAATAAATTGGAGCAATGCCCATTCCTCCGGCAATCATCAGAATTTTTTTATCTTTTAATTCTGGAAAACCATTGCCGAGAGGTCCAATTAAATCTAAATTATCACCACTCCTTTTTTCTGATAAAATTTTTGTTCCTTTACCTACCACTTCATAATAGATATAAATAGAATTACTTTTAACATCATAAATACCAAATGGTCTCTTTAATAATGGATCATAATTATTATTAATCCCAATCATAACAAAATTGCCGGGTTTTGAATTCTCCGCAATTGATTCAGTTTTAATTTCCATTAAATAATAATTAGCACCAATATTCTTATTTTCTTTTACTATTCCTTTCTCTTCATTCATATAGAGATTATCTCATTTCAAGCAATTATTGTATATAGAAAAAAATCAAAAAAAATCAAAAATCCTCGATATACTTATTAGAATTATTGCTCCATACAGATTTGTATAGGAAAAAATTAAAGACCTCAAAGTTTTATCATACTAAATAATACAATATTTCCACAAAACAAGGTACAAAATGATACAATTTTACTTCAAAATATGGTAGGTTTTATAACAAACTCTATAATACTATATAATTAACTAACCCATTACTTGACTGAATTCTTATTATTTGCTAACATTTTTTATGGATAAAGAAATAAAGAATGCATTAAATAAATTCAAAGATCAAAAGATTGTTGTTTGGGGTGATTTTATTTTAGATGAATTCATCTTTACAAGATCAACAAGAATATCAAGAGAAGCTCCTGTCTTAATAACGGAGTATATATCAAGTGATTTATTTCCTGGTGGTGCAGGTAATGTAATAATGAATTTAAAATCACTAAATGCTAAGCCTATTCCCATTGGTTTTATAGGCAATGATGAAGATGGTAATAAACTTATATCAATATTTAAAAAAAAAAATATTCCTACAGATGGGCTTATAAAAACAAATAATTTTAAAACTGCGAAAAAAAGCAGGATTTTATCCGGTGGTGATAATACAAAAAAACAACAGGTTTTGCGTATTGATACTAAAAATTATACAAAACCATCAAAAGAAGATTATAAAATTCTCTTTGATAAATTAAAAAATTTATTAGAACCCGAGAGTCTATTAATAATCTCAGATTATCTTAACGAATCAGTTAGTTCTGATATTTTTAATAATATCATTTCTGCATTACCTACTCTAAAAACAGTTATAGATTCCAGACAAAATCTTTTAAATTTTAAGAACAGCACAATCATAACACCCAATGAACCGGAAATGAAAAATCTTTTCCCAAATAATAATTTTTTAAATGAAGAAGATTATTATAGAGCAGGTAACGAATTATTAGAATCTATGGACATAGATGGTATCGTTTTTAAAAGAGGACATAAGGGTATGATTGTCTTTACAAAAAACAATCCCCCACAAAACATTGATATTTTTGGACCTTCGAGCATAGTAGATGTAACAGGTGCCGGAGATTCAGTCATATCAGTTTTATGTCTATCTATTCAGGCAGGTCTTTCACTTTATAATGCAGCCAGTTTAGCAAATATAGCTGGTGGGATAGTAGTTATGCATGAGGGTACATACCCAATCAAATTTAATGAGTTGAAAAATGCTATCAAATAAATTTAAAACAAGAGAAGAATTAGTAAATATTACTCAAGAATTGAGAAAAGAAGGCAAAACTATTGCCTTTGCCAATGGTGGTTTTGATTTACTTCATATTGGACATATCAGGTATCTAAAAGCTGCCAAAGAAACAGCTGACATTTTAATTATTGCCCTTAATTCTGATAAATCCTTAAAAGCACTAAAAGGTGAAAAAAGAGCAATAATTGATGAAGACGGAAGAGTAAAATTATTATCTGCAATAGAGTATATTGATTATGTAACTCTATTTGATGAATTAACTGTTACAGAATTATTATTAAAACTAAAACCTGATTTTCATTGTAAGGGTTCAGATTATACAGAAGAGACAGTACCGGAAAGAGCAACGGTATTATCCTATGGTGGAAAAATTGCAATAGTCGGAGGCGATAAAGTCAGATCAACCTCACTCATTGTTGAAGATATTAAAGAAAGGCAAGGAGGCAAGGAGGCAGAGAGGCAATGAGTAGTGCATTAGAAGAACTTTTAGTAGATTTATTATTATCTAATAAGCTCAGCTATTTGCCTCTCTGCCTCATTTATCATGAAAATTGCTATAATTAGGTTATCTGCTCTTGGTGATATAATTCACACTATTCCTGCTGTCTATTTAATAAAAAAGGAATATCCCCAGGCTGAAATCACCTGGTTTGTAAATAAAGGTAATGAAAAATTATTAGATTGTTTTGTACCTTTCGTCAAAATTGAAACTATTGCTTTAAAGAAAAAAACAATTAAAGAGATTTTAAAAGAAATAAGCAGATTAAGAAAACTATTCAAGAATCACTTTAACATAATTATTGATTTTCAGGGACTTATAAAATCTGCATTTATTTCATTTATTCTTGGAAAAGTTCGTATAGGGTTTCATAAAAGGAATTTAAGAGAAAGTTTATCTTCATTATTTTATAATAATTCTCCAAAAGAATTCAATGAAGAAAAGCATATAATTCATAAAAACATTCACTTAACAAATTTTTATTTAAGAAAGTTTTTAAATTTGAACACAAACTCTAATTTAATTGAATACCCTGAATTAAAAGATTTTAAAAGTGAAAAACTTATTGATTTTATGGATAAGAATAATTTGAAAAAAGATAATTTCATTTTGATTAATATTGGTGGTGGTTGGGAAACTAAAACACTCAGTATAAAGCAATATGAAAACCTTATAAATTCACTTAAAAATAAATATAAAATAATTATTCTCTGGGGAAATGAAAAAGAAAAAAATATTGCAGAAATTCTCTCCCAAAAAACAGGTATAATAAAAACAGAATTTCTTAAATTTAATGAATTATTTAAAATCATTGCCTTATCAAAATTTATAATTACGTCTGACACACTTGCCTTGCATATTACAGATATAGTTAAGACAAAGTCTATTGGTATTTTTGGACCGACAAGTCCAGAAAGAAACGGTTCTTTAAACCCACAAAGCACAGTTGTTTATAAACAATTACAATGCAGTCCATGCCATAAAAAGAAATGTATTGATTTAAAATGTATAAATCGTATCACAACTGAGGATATACTTAAAAAAATCAAATAATTAA